>JAYUDR010000306.1:0-2878 GCA_043739665.1 Chloroflexota bacterium | reverse complement strand
TTTGGAGAGGCTCGGCGCAAATGCTGCGCTTGGCCTGACACCAGAACAGACTTCGGCGCGGCTCTCCGAGTTCGGTCCAAATGAGCTCGAGCCGTCGCAGAAGACTTCGCTCTGGCGCCTTATTTGGGCCGGGGTGCGCGAGCCATTCGTCATCCTGCTCTTCATTGCCGGCTGCCTGGCTATCGCCCTCAACGAAGTTCGGGACGGCCTGCTGGTCCTGGTGATCCTGGCACCGATCGTCGGCGCGAGCGTGGTGACCGAGTATCGCGGCGAGAAGGCCCTGGAGGCCTTGCGCGAAGCGGTTGCGCCGATGGCCCGGGTCAGGCGCGGTGGTGCCGTCGAGGATGTGCCGACTCGCGACCTCGTGCCGGGCGACCTTGTGTTGCTGCGCGTCGGTGATGTCGTTCCGGCCGATCTTCGGCTCGTTCGGGCCGAGGCCCTGACCGTTGACCGCAGCGTGCTGACAGGGGAATCGCTGCCGGAATCCGCCGCCGTGGAACCAGACGCGGCGGGCATCGCTCTGGCCGATCGCCGCTGCATCGCCTATGGCGGCACGGCAGTGGTCGGCGGGCGCGGTGAGGGCGTGGTGATCGCCACCGGTTTGCGGACCGAGTTCGGACGCATATCGCAGGCCCTGGCCGGGCGCGAGCGGCGCCGCTCCCCGCTCCAGCGGGAGATGGATCGGCTCGTCCGGATTCTGCTGGTCGTCGCAATCGGCCTGATCGCCATCGTGATTACGGCGGGCTTCCTGCGCGGTCACGAGGCCGGCAAGAACGTGCTGGCCGGCGTCTCGGCCGCGATTGCGGCAATACCGGAAGAGCCGCCTGCCCTGGTGGCGGTGGTGCTGGGTCTTGGCGCCTATCGACTCCTGCGCATGAAGGTCCTTGTTCGGCGGCTGTCGGCCCAGGAGACACTTGGTTCGGTGGATCTGATCATCACCGACAAGACGGGCACTCTGACGGAGAACCGGCTTTCCCTGACCGCCATCCGGACCCCCGACGGAGTGGTTGAGGAGCGAGACAGCGTCGTAGAACTGGCCACGCTGGCCCTGCGGGCCGAGGAGGACGCCTGGAGCGTCGCTACCGGCAGCAAGCCCGGCTCGTTTAGTCGATCTCTCTTCAGCTTCCTCTCTGAGCAGGCGGTGGTTCTGGATCTCGATCCTTCGGATCTTCTCGGCTCCGACCCCGTCAGCGATGACAGACCCTACTCGCGGACGAGAGCCCGCACGCTGAGCCCCGACGGCGAGGCGGCCGTGGAGGAGCTGGCCCTCGGTGCTCCGGAGGCTGTTCTGGAGATGTGCTCAGGTTTGTCGCCGGCGGAACGCGCCACCTGGCACGACCTCGTCGAGAGCGGCGCCAAGGCCGGGGAGCGGCTCCTTCTGCTGGCACGCTGCCTGGAAGGTGGCCAGTGGCTGCCCCTGGGCGTGCTCGCCTTCGCAGACCGTATCCGGCCCGGTATCCGCGAGGCCATGGTCCTGGCGATCGCCGCCGGTATCCAGCCCATGGTCGTCACAGGCGACCACCCGACCACGGCCGCGGCCATCGCCGCAGAAGCGGGTCTGCCGAATCAGCGTGTCGTCACCGGGCCCGAACTGGCCACGTGGGACGATGACCGTCTGGCCGCGGAGTTGCCGACGCTGAACATCGTGGCTCGGGCCATTCCTGAGCAGAAGCTTCGCATCGTGGATATCGCCCGCCGCTCCAACCGGACCGTTGCCGTCACCGGTGACGGCGTCAACGATGCCCCGGCCCTCCATCACGCCGACGTGGCCGTGGCCATGGGCAGCGGCACGGCCGTGGCCCGCGAAGCCTCCGACCTCGTTCTTGGCGACGACTCGTTCGTGACCCTGATGGACGGCCTGCGTCAGGGCCGCCGCCTGGTGGCCAACGTCCAAAAAGGCCTGATCTTCCTGGTTTCGACGCACGTGGCGATGCTCGGTTTCATCCTGATCGCCACCATCGCCGGCTTCGACCAGCCGCTGTTGCCCATCCAGATTCTGTGGCTCGAGATCTTCATCGACATGCTCACGGCGGTCTCGTTCGAGGGTGAAGCCGAGGAGCCGGGAGCCATGCAACGGCGGCCCCGACAGCGGACCAAGCCGCTGCTCGATTGGTCGATCCTCACTCGTATCGGCCTGGCCGGGGGCTTCAGTGCTGTGGCCGCCCTGTGGCTCATCCAGACGCACAGCGCCAACTTCGAACACGCCCGCTGGCTGGCTTACACTGCTCTTGTCGTTGGTCAGGTCGTTCGGGCCAACGCCAACCGCAGCCTCTCGCATCCAGTCCTGCTGCGCCGCCCGAACACCCTCTTGCTGGCCGGCGGCATCCTTTGTGTCGCCATCCAGGTGGCCATCCCGTTCATCCCACCCATCCGGGACACGTTTGCAGCCACTCCGCTCGACGCCTTCGACTGGCTGCTCGTGGCGGTTGTTGCGCTGGCCCCGGCCGCCGTCGCAGAGGTTTATCGCGCCATCCGCCACCGTCCCTGGGTCGCCTGAGCGAGCGACCTGTAAAGGGGACTTGACAAGGCCCCCCTGTCAAGCTAACTTGACAGACATGCAGAACGACGTCCGGCAACTGCGCGAAGAAAAGGCTCTGAGCCAGGGCGACCTGGCGAAGCAGCTGAGCGTTTCGCGCCAGACGGTCAACGCCATCGAGACGGGACGCTACTTGCCGTCACTGCCGCTAGCTCTGGCCATCGGGCGGTTTTTCGGCAGAGCGGTTGAAGAGGTATTCCATGAAGAAAGACACGCCGAGTAAGTGGCTTGTACCCGCCGTCGGGTTCGTGATCGGTCTGCTTATGGCTGCGGCGTTGCTCGGCCAGCACGCGACGTTGTGGCAGGCCGGAATCGCATTCGGGATCGTAGCCGTCTACGCGC
>JAYUDR010000305.1:0-2888 GCA_043739665.1 Chloroflexota bacterium | reverse complement strand
CCGTGACCCTGGCGATCTCATTTCGGGCGCCGTTGTTGCCCACCACATAGACGCGGACGGTGTAGCCGGGCTTGCCGACGGTGGCGCCGGGCACGCTGCCCACGATCGGCATGGAGACCAGCTTGGTATAGCCGTCGCTGGACGGGACGTCGAGGACTGGGGTATCGAGGGCGGCGCCCGATGGCGGCGCGGTCCCCGGCCCCTGCGAGGACAGCCTGGTCACGGCGCCGTTGAAGGCACCCGCAATCTGGCCGACCAGACCCGTGACCATGCCCGCGCCTACAGTCACGGTGATGAGCCCCAGAACCAGTCCGCCGGCGACGATGGCCAGCGCGATTGGCGCGGGGATACGGGGCCCAGTCCTGACGGGACCATAGCGTTTCAGGACGTTCTGTGACGGCGCAAACGTGCGCTTGGCCCGGCCTCGATCAAGCCGGTCGCTATCCGGCGGCCTGGGCCGAACGTGGGCGGCGCGTCGTTCTCGCATCGGCATGTCGGTATTGTCGCACCAGTGCAGTGTTCATCACGGCTGCGCAGCTCCATTCCACCCGAAATGCAGCCGACGACCGTTAGGTAGGACGGACCGCTGTGACGCGCAAGGGCCGTGCGCGTGCCGTGCGGATGGATGTACTCTGCTATAGAGAGCGCACGTCTGGGAGCGTACGCTCATGTTCGAGGCGACAGTGCAGGCTCGTGACCCTAGGCCAAATCGAACCCGCACCGCGGATGCCGCCCCTACGCGACAGGGCGGGAGCGGTGGCACTGCTGGCTCTGGGATTCCGTCGCGCCCCCGGTTTCTGCCGGGCTTCCACAACGGCGTCCGGGCCGCCATCAAGACTGCGCCGCGGCCTCCAGCCTTTACGCGCGTCGAGCCAGGTGCACCACAGCCGCAGCGCTACCCCAACCTCCCCGCCGGGCGGAGCGGGTTCGGCCTGCCGAACCTCCGCCGCAACGTCTGCCCGCATTTCTACATCTCGGGCAGCCGAGGAGCCATCCCGATCCAGGCCCCGCACCTGCTCAAGGCGCTCATTCGGCAGGACCAGAACGTCTCGCGCTGCCAGCTTCGCGGTGGAGTCCACATGGAGCAGGGTTACGTAAATGACGTGTGCCTGACGCCACGCTTCAATCAGTGCGTCTTTTACGAAGACGACCTGACGAAGGATTGACTGCCAGCCGGTTCGGCTACCCGGAGGCGCTCGCTGCTCTGGAGTCCCGCGGCCGATTCGGCATTCGCCTTGGCCTGGCGCGGACCCGGGCTCTATTGGCCGGACTCGATCATCCGGAACGAACCTTCCGTGGAGCTTTGATTGCGGGCACGAACGGCAAGGGCAGCGTCCTCGCCCTGACCGCATCGGCCCTGCGCGCGGCCGGCTACAGGGTGGGCGAGACGCCGAAGCCGCATCTGGTTACGTATCGCGAGCGGTTGCAGATCGGCGGGCAACCGGTGGACCCGGAAACGTTCGCGCGTATCGTGGGCGAGGTCCTGGCGGTTGCGGACCGAGTCGCACGGCGCCACGGCGAGCCCACGGAGTTCGAGCTGCTGACGGCTGTCACGTTTCGCTGGTTCGCCGAATCGAGCATCGATCTGGCGCTCGTGGAGGTGGGCCTGGGCGGCCGGCTTGACGCCACGCATGTCTGGGACGGTGGCGTGGCGGTGGTGACGAATGTGACCCTCGACCACATGGATCGGCTCGGCTCAACGGTCGAGGCGATCGCGAAGGAGAAGGCAGCCATCATCATGCGCGGCGACCTGGCCGTGACCGGCGCGTGGGGATCGGCGCTGGCCGTGATCGAGGGCCGGAGTCGGACAGTGGCGGCTCCACTGACCGTGGCGCCGCCCGCGCATCTCCACGCCGGCGATCGCGACGGTATCGAAGTCGAGTTGGAGCGGTTGGGACGGGTACGTATCGGACTCCGCGGCCGTCACCAGGCAGCGAACGCGGCCGTGGCCGACGCCACGCTTGATGCACTCGAATCGGCGGGCATCGCCCGCGTCCCCGACGAGGCGCGCCGGGCCGGGTACGCGGCGGTTCGGTGGCCGGGACGCATGGAACTCGTGGAGGCTCGCGACCGCGAGATCCTGCTCGACGGTGCCCACAACCCGGCCGCGGCTGCGGCACTGGCCGCGGCACTGGACGATATTGCGCCCTTCCTGCGCCCGGGCCGCCCGACACTCGTCCTGGCGATCATGGCCGACAAAGACGTGGCCGGCGTGGTTCGGGCACTTGCCGGATCCACGCTGCTGCGCGACGCCCGAGTGATCTGCACGGCCCCGGCGGGCGGCCGGGCGCTGCCGGCGGACCAGCTGGCGGCCCGCTGGCGGGAGCTGGCGGGGCGGGCCGCGGAGGCGGTTGCGGCGCCGGCAGCGGCTATCGACGCGGCCCTATCGTCGGGCAGCGGCACGGGTCCGGTCATCGTCGCGGGTTCCCTCTACCTTGTTGGCGCGGCGCGGGCGATACTGGTCCCGGACCGGTTGCTCGTGCCTGATCCGCCCCATATTCCCTCGCCTCAGACCGAGGTTGCGCCATGACGTTCACCGCGCCGCGGCCCCTTCCGCCCACTCAGATCGGGCCGCGCCTCTTCGAATGGGGCAGCCGGACCTACGTCATGGGCATCGTCAATGTCACGCCCGACTCATTTTCGGGTGACGGCCTCCTGGCCGGCGCGAACGGCCAGCCCGGGGCAGCCGAGGAGGCGGCTGTGGAGGCGGCCGTGGCCCAGGCCCGTGGCATGGTGGCGGACGGCGCGGACATCCTCGACATCGGCGGAGAGTCGACCCGGCCGGGTCACGCTGTCGTCACGGAAAGCGAGGAGATGGCCCGCGTTGTGCCGGTCATCGCCGCGATCCACGCCGCTCTTCCAGACCTGCCGATCAGCGTCGACACTTC
>JAYUDR010000304.1:0-7482 GCA_043739665.1 Chloroflexota bacterium | reverse complement strand
ATCCGGCCAGATACGTGCTCGGCTACCTGCCGGGTGCCATCGAGCAGAACTCCCTGCTCCAGCAGGTCACCGCCCAGCAGAGGCACGCTTGGGTCGAAGTCTTCTTCCCGACATACGGCTGGATTACTTTCGATCCCACCGGCGGTCCTGGACAACCAACCGTGCTCCCCCCCGGCAGCGCCGTCGCTGCATCGCCGACACCCGCGGCGTCATCTGACCCGGCGGTCGCCAGCCGCCGGCCGAGTCGTGGCCCGAGCGACCTGCCGGGAGGATCCACGACGCCAGGCGACAACGGCGCAGCCACGATCATCGTGCCGTTGCTGCTGGTGGCGATCGTCGCCCTGGCGTTGTTCGTGCTCTGGCGACGGCGCCTTCGAGGCCTCGACGAACCAGACACCGTCTATCGCAACGTCGTACGGCTGGCCAGCCGGATCGGCTACAAACCGGCCCCAACTCAAACGGTCTACGAGTACACCGGGATGCTGGCGGAAGTCGTTCCTAAGGCCCGAGACTCACTCGGCGTCGTGGCCACGGCTGCCGTTGAAGTCACTTACGGTCGCCACGTTCTGGGACCGGGGCGTCTGGCCGGGCTGGCGTCCGCTCAGAAGATAGTCAGGCAGGCTCTGTTCGGACTCGTGTGGCGATTGCCCATGATCGGCGGCCGCTCTCGATCGAAGCCGGCCGGTCGAGTCAACATAGCAAGGCGCGGTTCGAGGCGCTGACGCGGGGCAGTTCGCCTAGAGAGCGCCGCCGGCGTTTCGTTTAGCCGATTCCTCGGCTGCCGGCAGGAAGTCGCCGCCCAGATGGGACTCGTAGTTGAGCGTCCGGAGGACCGCGCGCCCGGCGCGAATATCGACGATGGTAATGGCACCTAGCCCGAAGTCGAAGTTCCAGAAGTGCTCCATAGACAGTCCGAGCAGGACGCATACAACGACCCGGAATACGCCGCCGTGGCCGACGACCACCGACCAGCGTCGCTGATCTGGGGCCCCATCGCCGTAGCCGAGCACCTGGTGGCGGTCGTGTGTGCCGGGCTGCGAGTCCGTGGCCATCTCCGTCAGGAGCCTCGCCAGGGCGATCTGGACTCGGGCTTCGACGGCCTCCAGGTTCTCTCCGCCGGGGGCGTGAAACCTGGTGGGCCAACGGCGCCAACCTGCCAGCGAGTCGCCGAATCGGGTCGTGATCTCTCTGTCAGTCAGGCCTTCCCATGAGCCCTGCGCTATCTCGCAGAAGCCCGCGTCGGGCTGGAGTGGGGGAGTGGCGCGGCCGGCCGCGTTCATCTCCTCAACTGCCAGCTCGGCACTGCGCCGGGCCCGTCCCAACGGTGAGTGCACGATCAATAGGGGCGGGCCGTCCGGAATAGGCAGTATCGGCGGCGTAGCCGGCGAGGCCAGTTTGCGGCCGGCGAGGCGGGCCTGGAGTTCGCCCAGTGCAGTGAGGGGCGCCTCCATGGCACCCTGGAATCGGTTCTCGACGATGAATTGCGTCTGGCCGTGGCGAAGCAAGACCAGGACGGCGTCGAGGCCGGGAGGAATCAGCCGGGCGACCCCGGATGCCAGCTCATCACCGGCCCCGGGCCGCTCAGCATCCCGCACAGAGGCGTTCAACGATCGGTCGCGGCCCGGATGACCCACACGTCGAGGACGTTGGGGTGGTTCCGGATCTGGATCGCCACCGCGTCGGACACTTCGTCGTCCACGGCGAGAAGCATCAGGGCATCCTGTCGAGGGGCCGATCGGGCCAGAGTCATAGAACTGATGTTGACATCCGCCTCGCCCAGGATCAGGCCGATCCGGCCCATGGTTCCGGGCTTGTCCCGGTGACGAGTCATCACCATGAAGGGTGCGGGTGCCATATCGAGCCAGTTTTCGTCGATGCGGACGAGACGCGGCTCGCCATTGGCGATAGTGCCGGCCAGGACGGCCTTGCCCGTGTCGCCCTCGACGGTCAAGGTAACGAGTGAAGCAAACGTGCCCGCGTCGTTGGTCTTGCGCTCGTTGACGGTGAGGCCACGGTTCTTGGCCAGGAGGCCGGCATTAATGAGATTGACGCGCTCCGAGGTGGCGTCCGCGAGAATGCCGCGGAGGGCGGCCGCGGTCAGTTGCGAGGCCTCGTGGTTGGCGAGGTCGCCGGCGACGTCTACGGTCAAAGACCTGACGCCACCGCGCAGGTATTGGGCCGCAAAGCGGCCCAGCGTTTCGGTCAGCGGCAGATAGGGTGCAATTGCGCGGGCCGTCTCCGGGGTGAGAAGAGGAGCATTCACGGCGTACCGCGCGGACCTTCCAGCCAGGACGTCGATGACCTGCTCGCAGGCCTCCTCGGCGACGCGCAGCTGGGCTTCGGCCGTGAGAGCGCCAAGGTGCGGCGTCAACACGGTGTTCGGGGCGCTAAGCAATGGCGAGTCTAGCGGCGGCTCCTTCTCGAACACGTCGAAGGCGGCTCCGGCAATCTTGCCGTCGACGAGCGCTTGGGCCACGGCTGCCTCGTCATAGACGCCACCGCGGGCGACGTTGATCAGCATTACGCCGGGCTTGAGCTTGCCAATGTTGTGTGGGCCGATGATGCCGCGCGTGGCCTTGTTGAGCGGCACGTGGACGGTGATGACGTCGGCCTTCTCGATGATCGTGTCGACATCGGTCAGAGTGACCCCGTGCAATGCGGCTTGCTCGGCCGTCACGAACGGGTCGTAGCCGATGATGTTCATCTCCAGGGCGCGAGCTCGATCAGCCACCGCCTGACCGATCTTGCCGAGGCCGATGATGCCGAGCGTCCGGCCGCGCAACTCAACCCCCGTGAAGGAGTTGCGCTTCCATTCGCCCTTGCGGATCGAAGCGTCGGCGGCTGCGGTCTTGCGGGCCAATGCCAACATCAGGGCGATGGTCTGCTCCGCGGCCGAGACCGTATTCCCGGTCGGGGCGTTGACGACCACGACTCCGGCCTTGGTGGCGGCTTCCAGGTCTACGTTGTCCACGCCAACTCCGGCCCGGCCGATCACGACCAGGCGAGTGGCGTGGGCCAGGATTTCGGCCGTGACCTTGACCTGGCTACGGACGAGCAGCGCGTCGTATTCGCCGATGATGCCGGCCAACTCCTCAGGAGTCAGGCCGATCTTCTCATCGACGTCGTGGTGAGCGCGAAGGATCTCAACGCCCTGCTTGGCCAGGGGCTCGGCAACGAGGATTTTCATGTCGGGCTCCTACTTGGCCAGGTTGAGGGACTGGAGCGCGGCGACCTGGGCGGCCGCAACGGCCGCGCCGGGCGTCACCGGTCGATCCAGCTCGATGAGGGTCTGCTCGAGGACCGCGATGGCGTTCAGGATCGCCGGCACCGTTACGTGGCCGAGGTGACCGATCCGGAAGATCTTGCCCTTCAGCGCCCCCTGTCCACCGGCCACGACGAGTCCCAGCTTTCGGAGCTTGCCGTTGAAAGTCTTCCAGTCGAGACCTTCTGGCAGCCAGGCGCCGGTCACGGCATCGGATGCATAGGCCGGGTCGGCCAGGAGCTTGAAGCCGAGGGTTGTCAGGCCCGCCCGGACCGCCGCGCCGACGGCCGCATGACGCTTCCAGATTTCGGGCAGTGTCTCTTGCTCGATGAGGTCGAGGGCCACGTCGAGCTGGAACATGACCGCCACGGCAGGAGTCCAGGGCGTCTGGCCGGCCTCGGCGCTGGCCTTGTGTGCGGCCAGGTCGAAGTAGAACTTGGGCATCTTGGCGACGGCGGCCGCTTCCCAGGCCCGCGGAGAAACCGACACGAAGCACAGGCCGGGGGCAACCATCCAGGCCTTCTGGGAACCGCTGACGACAACGTCCAGGCCCCAGCCGTCTGTCTCGAACGGGATGGCCCCGAGACCGCTGATCGCGTCAACGATGATCAGTGCGTCCGGCGCTGCCGCCTTGACAGTTGCGGCCAGCTCGGCGATCGGGTTGGTGACGGCCGTGGAAGTCTCGTTCTGGGTCAGTAGTACAGCTTTCCACGGTCCGCCGGCCTCGAGTGCAGCACGCACTCTGGCGGCTTCCGCTGCCTTGCCCCACTCGGAGGCAACTTTGGTCACGTCGGCTCCGTACGTGGAAGCGATCTTGGCGAACCGATCGCCAAAGGCGCCGATGGTCACCGAGAGAACCTTGTCGCCGGGGGAGAGGAAGTTGACGATCGCCGCCTCGAGGCCGCCCGTGCCCGCTGCGGTGAGGATCAGGACATCGTTCTGGGTCTTGTAAGCCGCCTTGAGGCGCTCGACTATGCGGTTCTGGAGAATCGCAAACTCAGGACCGCGGTGGTTGACCATCTGGCGGGCGCCAGCCTCGCGCACGGAGTCCGGCAGGGAAGTTGGGCCGGGAATGCGTAGATTGGGCTCGAAGCGGTTCACTGGCTCGACCTCGCTGCAAGAGCTGGTGTTTTGGTTGCCGCGGAATATTAGCCGCAAGCGCTCGACCTTCCCACTGTGGTATATATGACCGCATATGCAAAAGCGGACGACCATTCTGATCAACTCGGATCTCCTCGAGCGGCTCGATCGCTTCGCGGCTCGCAGCGGAGTGACCAAGACATCGGTCCTGACGTCGGCGGTCGAGGCATACCTGGAGGCGCACGACACGACGCCCGACTTGTCGTTCCTCGCAGTCGGGCGGAGCGACCACGGAAGGCTGTCGCTCGACGGCCGATCAATTGCCCGGCGCGAAGCAGGCGTGCGCCCGGGTCCGGACGAGCTATAGCGATGGCCATCCTGCTCGACTCAAGCGCGGTCCTAGCGGCGGCCGACCAGTCGGACCTGAATCACCGCGCCGCTCTGGCCTGGTTCGCGCGCGTCGACGAACCGCTGCTGATCGGGGCGTTGTCGCTCGGCGAGTTGGATCTCCTGCTTCAGCGCGAGCTGGGGCTGCGGGCCACGTTCGCGCTGCTGAAGTCGATAGGCAGCGGCGCGGTCAAGGTGGTGGCGCCGACTACCGCAGACCTGGTGCGGGCCATGGAGCTGATGCGTGAGACCACGGAATACCGGCCTCGCCTGACGGATGCGGTGCTTGTAGCCACGGCCGAGCGGCTCGGCGTCACCCGCGTCGCAATTTTCGACCGCCCGCCTATCGCCATCTTCCGCCCGAAGCACGTCCGCGCTCTGGAGTTGGAGCCTTAGCACACGGGCCTCAACGGACCTAATCCTCTGCCGCATCCCGGCGCTGCTCGTCGGCCAGCTCGCGGAGGCTCCTCTGCCGACGTCGCATGCCCTCAGAGCCGTTGCTCATGGCGTCCGTCTTAGGTTGGCCGTCCACCGGCCGCTTCCGTCTCAGTGGCTGCGTCCGGGCCTCTGCCAGCCGGCCGAGCCTCTCTCCGATCTTGATCTCGGCGCCCTGGTCGCCCGGAAAGTAGTAACGGCTACCCACCAGCTTGTCCGGCAGGTACTGCTGGGCGACGTCGTTTCCGTCGAAGTCGTGGGGGTACTTGTAGCTGCGGCGGCCGGCTCCGCCTGAGCGCAGGTGAGCGGGCACGGAAAGCGATCCGTGGGTCAGAACGTCCGCCAGGGCGGCGAAGTATGCCTTGCCGGCGGCGTTGCTTTTGGTGGTGACGGCGAGCATGACGGTCGCCTCGGCCAGAGCGTACTGAGCCTCCGGCAGGCCGACCCAGTTCAAGGCCCCGGCGGCGGCGACGGCCACCTCCAGAGCGCGCGGATCGGCCAGGCCGACGTCCTCCGACGCGAGGATGATGAGGCGCCGGGCGATGAACCGCGGATCCTCTCCGGCCGCGATCATGCTGGCCAGCCAGTACAGCGCGGCATCCGGGTCGTTGCCGCGGATGCTTTTGATAAACGCGCTCACGGTGTCGTAGTGGCCGTCGCCGGCGCGGTCGTAGGCGAGAGCGCGCTGCTGAGCCGCTGCTTCCACGTCCGCCAGTCGCGGCGCGACTCGGCCCTCCGCATCGCGAATCCCATCTGCCTCCGCAATCGAGACCGCGCTCTCCAGGACATTGAGGGCCTGGCGGGCATCGCCGGCCGAGAGGCCGACCAGATGGTCGAACGGCTCCCCCGAAAGGGCCGCGCCTCCTGCCGGCCCAAGTTCTCCCGCGAGGCCGCGTTCCGCGTCCGTCAGGGCGCGTCGCACCACGACACCGACCTCTTCATCGGTCAGAGGCTCAAGGCGATACACGCGCAGACGTGACAGCAGGGCCGAGTTGACCTCGAAGTACGGGTTCTCGGTCGTGGCGCCCACGAGAGTTACCGAGCCGTCCTCGACGTGAGGTAACAGCGCATCCTGCTGGGCTTTGTTGAAGCGGTGGATTTCGTCGATGAAAAGGATCGTTTGGTGGCCGTTGAGGCTCAGGCGTTCTCGCGCTTCCGAGACGATGCCACGAACCTCGGCGACGCCGCTCATGACGGCCGATATGGTCACCAGTCGCGCACCGACGGCATCCGCCAGAACTCGCGCCAGGCTGGTCTTTCCGCTACCCGGTGGGCCCCAGAAGAGAACAGAGCCAAGGTGGCGGCTTTCCATCGCCCGCCGGAGAGTGCCGCGTTTGCCGATGAGTAGTTCGTGGCCCACGACCTCGTCGATCGAACGCGGGCGCATCCTCGCCGCCAGCGGCTGGCGTTCCGGCGGCGGCACGAATGCCGGTTGCTGCCCGAGTTCGCCGGAGGAGGGGCGGGTGACGCGGCGCGTTGACATACCCCGATGCTACAGGCTGGAGGGGCAGACAGAGTATTTCGAGGCCTGTACGATGCGACCTCAATGCAGATCCCATTCCTGCGTCGAGGCAGCGGTCGCTCGTCCATATCGGGCGCCAGCGCCGCTGTGGCGTCGGCGGCCCCGGCCGAGCAACGAGCCAACGTCATCCAGCGGATCATCGATGCGGTCGATGCGCTTGTGGTGGTGTCCCTTCCGGAGGGCAACCTGTGGTTGTGGAACCAGCGCTGCGACGAGACGTCGGGAGTGCCGCTGACGGGAGTGGCGGGTCAGTCAGTTTGGTCGGTAATGCGGATGCGTCCCAACCTCCAGGCGATCGCGCAGGATTCGTTCGACCGGCTCATCTCCCGGACTGAGCGAAGCGTCGAGTTCCAGGCGCAGTGGCTCCGCAAGGACGGTCGGAAGGCGCGGGTCTCCTGGACCGCCCGCCTGGTCGAGGTCGATGGTTTCGAATTTGTGGTGGCGACCGGGGTCGAGAGGACCCGTGGTCGTCAGGCTGCCCGCGAGATGGCTGAGACTGAGTCGCGTTTCGAGACCCTGCTGGAGGTTCTCCCTGACCCGGTTGTGATCCACCAGGATGGCCACCCAGTCTTCGTGAACCGAGCCGCTATTGAGCTGTACGGGGCCCAGTCGGCTGAAGAAATGTATGCGTCGCCGATCATCGAGCGTGTAGCGCCGGCGAGCAGGCAATTTGTCGCAACGCGAGTCACTCAGATGCTTTCTCGTGGGGAGCCGGAGCCGCTGGTCGAGGAGCGGCACCTCAAGCTTGACGGCACGCCATTCGACGTGGAAGTGGTCGCGGCTCGCGTGACATTCG
>JAYUDR010000303.1:0-7493 GCA_043739665.1 Chloroflexota bacterium | reverse complement strand
GAGACGAATACACCGGGTCGCCGCCGGAAGTGGTCCACAGAGGGTTGCAGGTTCCGCCCCCGGTCGCACAACCTACGGCCAAGGCCGACAGGCCTCCGTTCAATCCGACGTACACAACGCCGTCTGCGGCCGCAGGAGAGTTATCCACCGGGCCGCTCGAGCTTGCTGTCCAGGCCAATCTCAGTTGATCGACGTTGGAGGCCGAGATCGTCGCTTCGGTTGAGTTGTACCCGGAGCGTGCCGGATCGTGGCCGAACTGGGTCCACTCACTGTGCACCAAGGGGGTTGGAGCAGGGGTTGGAGATGCAGCTATCGCAGGCGCGGCCACCAGGCCGCCGGCAAGAACCAGGTTCGCGACGACAGCCAGCGACCGTCGGATGAACCATTGGACCTGCAGGCCATCGCGGGTCACAGCCTCGGATCTGAACGTCATGCTCTCCTTCTCCTGGTCCAAGGCCGCGCTGCGTTCTCGATGGCGACAGACGTGACTAACGAGCAGACGAACGGAATCCGAAGAGTGTGGTCCCAGCACGTGGCGCTCGCGCACCCAACCGCCTCTCTGCCAAACCACCGATTGTGCCGCGGCCGCTTCGCGTCTCACCGCAGCGGTGCCCGCAACCCCGGCCACGACGATGACCAGAAGGTGAAGGTGCTCCGGATGTGGACGCACTATCAGTAGGTCCGCGGAGCGAATCGATCATAGTGCTGAAGGCGCGGCTTGGGCCGCTCCGGCGACCTCCTCCGCGATCCACCTCGGCACGACGATCCGGCAAGTCGGAACCCGCCGGTTCAAATCCTCTCGCCCCAACAGATTCGACCATTCGTCACGTATGTCTATGCGGCCCGGAGTGCCTCGACCAGCTCCCGCACGCCCTCGATCACGAAGGTTGGTGGCGTGCGTTCGAATCCCTCCGGGCGCGCCACTCACTCTGGTAGGCCAATCCCAACCCGTTGGCGTAGTTTGGAAGAGGGCGACCGCCGTCGCGGCGAGTAGCACTCGATCGATACCCCGGAACGGCCCCGGGCCGGATTTTCGTCGAAGGACACGGAGCTCGTGGCGAAGGACGAGGATCTCGAGATCCTTGGAACCATCATCGCCGTGGGAGCCAGCGAGTAGACGAGAGAGCAATCGAACGATCAGGCCGAGGAGGAACAACATCGGCGCATTCTAGAGTCGTGTCAGTGGCGAATCCGGGTTCTTGACCCCCACGCGGCGGCCGGCGTCCACGTTCCGGGCGAGGGATGCTCACGATGCAGCCATGGTGTGCGAAGAACCGGGCCTAGATCGAGAGGGATCAAGCGACCTCACGCTCATTGATGGTTTTGCCCGGCCCTGGCCTGCCAGATCGTGCGGCTGCGTCAGGGACGCGTGTCGGCTTGCGCCCTCGGCCTAGCTCAGCCCGCCCAGTTCCATACCGGGCCCGTCGTCGGGGCGTGCCACGAAGCCTAGGTGCTCGTAGAAGTCACGCTTGCCGCGGGCGCTGAAGAGCTGGACCTGGAGCACGCCAGCTTCCTGGCATCGGGCGACCAGCCGCTTCATGATCTCCGTCCCGATGCCGTTGCCGCGCATCTCCGGCATTACGATCACGTTCACGATCAGAGCGTGCAGGGCCCCGTCGGAGAGCACGAGGCCGGTGCCCACGATCTGGCCACCACGGCGTGCACAGATGCCGTACCAGGCGTGGGGCAGCGTCGCCGCCAGCCGATCGGCAGCCACCTCCAAGGCCTCGGTCCAGCCGCTCGACCGAAAGAGGCGCTCGAACTCCTGGGCCGTCGGCAGTTCGGGCCGATACTCGATCGCGAGGTTATCCAGGCTCATTAGGGTCGCCCTTCCAATTCAATCGAGCCGGCCGCCAACCGATCGTCTATCCGCTGTTGCCTGGCCTGCGATCGGGAGATTCTAGCCGCCGCGGGGAGAGGCGCTTGGGGTGGGGTCCTGTCGCTATTCAGCCATCGTGCCGTAGCAACCAACGCTTCAAGAGTCGTAGCTCAGTCGGTAGAACATCTGCGTTCCAAGCTGAATGTCGCGGGTTCAAGACCCGTCTCCCGCTCCAGTTCCTCGTGCTCGCCGGGTCATGCAGCCTCCCCCGTGGAAGCGCCTCGCCCGGTCGCCGGCTCACTTTCCGCTCTGATAGCTGAGCTATCCTGACGAGCATCGCCCTCGACAGGAACGGGCGCTGCGCCATCGTGAACTGCACTGCCAAAGGTGGAACTTGATGAATCTCTGTCCGAACTGCGGCATGCCCCGTGTCGCCGACGCGCCATTATGCGGATCATGCGGTGCCGCCTTCCGCGATGTGGATTCTCCAGCCGCTGCCCGTGACTCAGGCGGCGCGTCGGCGGAACGTACTGAGGTCCTTCCGGCCGGACCGATGAGGCCAACTGCGGCGACTCGCAGTCGCCGTCGGTGGCCGATCGTCGCGGCCGGCCTGATCGCGATCGGAGTCATCGTCGGCGCGGGCCTGCTGGCAGGCACCGTGCTCCTGAAGCGGGAGACTCGCTCAACCCCAGAAGCGGCAGTGAGCCAATACATGGAAGCTGTCGCAAAGGCCGACGCGGCCGAGCTTGTTCAGGCATGCGCGATCGACGAGGCCAGCACACGCTTCCGGTTCGATCTCCAGGCGGAGCGACTCAAGGCCATCGTGTCTACTACGACCTACCTGTTCCCCAGCGACTACCATTTCTATGCGGAGATGAACAAATCGGTGCAGTCCGCCTTGATCTTCGGCCAGGTCCGCGGCCTGGAATATAGCCTCCTTCAATCCGTGCCGGTGGACCAAGTCATCACTCCTGTGGATTTGGCACGGGCGCAGCAGTACGTCAAGGACGTGGACCCTTCTCGTCTTGCCGACATGAAGGTTGTCTCGATCAAGCTCCCCAGCCCGAAGTTGGCCAATGACGCCAGAAACATCAAGAACTGGGCGGCGATAGCCAATGTATATGGCGCGGATGAGATGACTGAGAGGCTCGCGCTATTCCAGTGGAACGGCAAGGATTACGAGGTCGGTTTCACGCTTCTGAGATACGGAGGCGACTGGAAGGTCCTCAGCCAGATGTCGAACCTTGCTGGCATCGGCGGCAATGGGACAGCTGACCCCACGACGCCGGAGGAATTCGACGGCTTGACCTCCGGGAACTAGGTTCGGTGAGCAAAAGCCGTCGCATGCGCGTCCTCTGTGGTCTGTGCCCGCAGGCTCTCTAGTTCGTTGAGGAAGTGATCTACCAGCGGCCGAACTCGCGGCAGCAGGTCGCCCCATTCCCCCGCGGCGTCGCCGAGGTAGATGGCCCGGGCGTGCTCGAGGACCGCCCGGTGCTCCGGTGGCAGGCGTTGGAGCGCCCAGTCGGCGGCCGCGTCCTTGGGCGGACTTCGCAGTGCCTCGATCTGCAGCGGGCTGAAGAGTCGGGCCGAACAGATGGATGGCTTAGCCACATCGGGAAGCTGGATTGTCGCGGCAGTGACGGGGGGTCGATCGGCAGGAATCAAGCCCTGGCGATAACTGGACACGAAATGCTGGCCCTTCCACGAGGGGTGTCACAGCGCTAACGCATGCCGGCCTTCCAAGTCAGGATCGACCGGCGGGCGACCGCGACCCCGGCGGGGGTATGTCCAGCGCCGGGCCACCAGCCGGCGGTGCCAGCGCCGCAGCGTCTCAGGCGTAATGAAGAAGTCCGACCAGTGCCGGCGCGGCAGTATGCGAGACGCTGCGGCCAGGAAGACCCGATCGGCGTCGGAGAGATCGGGACGGGTGACCTGACGACGCAGGATTGCCAGTTCATGGCGCAGCACCACGATCTCGAGATCCTTGGATCGTGGCGAACGAAACCGCAGTGCCACCAATTCGAGCAGGTGCCGGGTCAGGATGTAGAGCAGCGACGGCAGCATGCGGAGGGTGCCTCCAGGCGGGAACGATCAGGGCGCCGCGATGACGGCCGCGTTCCGCTTGCTGATCATGCACCGCTTGGCCGCCATCCTCGCCTGCCTGCCGATCGGCGTGAACCCAATCGTCGCCTGCCCACCACTGAATAATGGCACCCCACTCGCTGCCCTCCCCCTATCGGATGGGACCTTCAGGGCTTGGTTGGGTCGCGACGTGATTCGCCCAGGAAGCCCCACGTCACGACGTACTGCCCGGAGTGACCACGCTCGGCCATGAGCGCGACGAGAACGACGATCCCGCACAGCGGTGCGAGGAAGGCACCCACGGCCATGGCGTTGAGGGCGCTACTGACGAGCAGCACCAGCGCCGTGACGCCTACTAAGCCGAGCAGCCCGAGGTAGATGCGACGGGCAGCCGGTCGGTTCGGCTGACGGCGAAGGACGAGCGCGGACGCGGTGACCGCGAGGACCGACCCGGCGATCATGCCGAGCGATCCCGCCGGTCGTATGCCGAGCTCGAATCCAAGGCTGGCGAGCAGCTCCATCGTGACCCCGACGAGCAGCATGATGAGCAGGGGGTCGGTGCGCGGGGGTCGCGTCGATCCCTTCCCCGAGCGAGAGTCAGTCCGTCCGATCGTGGCCCACCTCCTGCCGCCTGCGCGGGCGGCGGAATGAACGTAGGTTCGGGCAGGCGCCCTGTCAAGAGTGAGCGGGTTCGTTCCGCTTCGGATCGAGCTTCAACTGGCGCGTCTGGTCGAGGTCCGAGGGTTACCACGACCTATCACACCTTGCTGCCGGCCCGGTAGCGCCCTGACGCCGTCTTCTACATCTCGTGGTGTGGTGCGCTGCGGGGGCGTTGGTGACGGGTGCCAGCTCCAGCCCTCTCGCCCCGGACCATCCGTGTCCTCGCTCGGTCCCGGTCAGAGTCTTAGTCAGGCGGCCCGAAGAGCCTCGACCAGCTCCCGCACGCCCTCGATCACGAAGGTTGATGGAGTGTGTCCGGACCCCTCCGGGCGCGCCACGTCTGGGCGCGCCACTGTCTTAGCCTCCATTTCTCGCGTACGCGCCGCCTTCCACCGCCACAAGAGCCGTCATGTCGCCCGGGATGAGAGTCAGGTTCCCACTCGGGGCGGTCGGTGGAGTCTGGTGCCCACGATTTGAGCTTCGTGGAGTCATATGCCCTCGGTTTGCGGAGTCAGATGCCCGTGAGCTCGGTTTGCCTTCAAGTTGGCTTGAACCAGGCAATGTCTGCAATCGAGGCTGGTCCTATCGGGCGGAGTAGGCGAGGTAGACAGCCCCCGAGGCGAACCGTTTGGTCTCCTTGAGCCGGAGCCGCAGAGGCGTCGGTAGCGAGGGCAGGAAAGGTGTCCCCGCACCAAGAACGACCGGATGCACGACCGGCCGGTATTCGTCGACCAGGCCGCGCCGGATGAACTCCGCCGCAAGCGTCGGGCCGCCAAGATCCAGTTCCCCGTCGAACTCCGTCCGCAGGCGCGCCAGCTCCTCCGCCACATCGCCGCGCACCAAGCGGCTGGTCGGGTCGACGGATGTCAGGGTCGACGAAAAGACGACCTTCGGTTTCGCGTTCCAGATTCGGGCGAATTCGAGCATGTAGTCGGTCGCCGCCGGGTCCGATTCGGCCGTCGGCCAGTAGGCTGTCATGACCTCATACAGCCTGCGACCGTACACGAGGGCGGCCGCCTCGCGCACCCGATCGCCGAACCAGCGGTGGATCTCCTCGTCTACCGCGAACCATTCGAGCGAATGGTCCGGCGTCTCCACGAAACCATCGAGGGAGACGTTCATCGAGTAAACCAGCTTGCCCACGCTGCGCTCCGATCTGGCCCGACGTCGGTTGTCACCCGCCGGGCAGCGCGAATGCGCCCAGCATGTCCGGCGGTACGACGTCTATTCCGTCGGTAACATTCAGGCTTCCGGGGCCTAGACCCGGCCGATCCGTGGTTCCGTATTGCCAGACGATCCTGCCGCTGAGTGCGTCGAGCACGATGACCGAGCCCGGAAGTCGTCGCTGAGGGCTATCAAGCCATTGGCCAGTGGAACTGCGAGTAGAGGAGGAGCTTCTGATTCGATTTCAGCTTCCGACTGTCAATCTGAATGTCGGCAAGCCATGGCACACCCACAGAGGAGGGCGGGGGATAGTGTCAGATTCGGTGAACAACCCCATTTGACCGATTCGACGGCCGCGGCCCTGCGACCATGCGCGTAGTGGCGCTCTCGAGTGGGCGGCGAAGAAGGGGAGGGTTCGATGCCTGGGATAGGGCGCGTTTCGAGACCGAGCTTGTTGGCCAGGGCTGCCCTGTTGCTCGTCGCGCTCGCCTGCGTCGGGTGCGGCCCGTGGGGCACCGACGTTGAGGGCGACCGACCGACAATCGGCCCGGAGCGCCACGTCGAGGTCGCGGGAGCGGTGGTCTCAAAGCACAATGGCGTGGAAGGATCAGCTGCCTACACGGATTTCGCTTTCGACGACGGACGGACATATAGGTCCGAGGGGGAGGCCCCGGAGCCCGCGGTTGGGGACTTGCTTCTCGCAGGCAGCAAGCCCGGGCCCTGGGTAGACCGCGCTCCGCTCAAGGATCCTCGGTCCTGGCCGACCGGCTGCTACGGACTCGGGGAAGGCGGCTACGAGCTTCAAACGACCGTTCAGCTCGACAGCGGCCTGATCCTCGAGAAGGCTCCGAACTACAGCCGACCCGGGAAAGGCAGCCGCCTTTTCGGCCTGGTGCTCTGCCTCGACAAGCAGGGCCGCGTCTTCGAGATCGTGGGCTGACCCATCGCCATCGCTTCGAGGTCAACAACGAGTACCGCTCCGTGCTGGAAGCGGCGGGCATGGTCCAGTCCGGTCAGTCCCCGGACGGCCGCCTGGTCGAGATCATCGAGCTGCGCGATCACCCCTGGTTTGCGGCCAGCCAGTTC
The DNA here is from genome assembly GCA_043739665.1 of Chloroflexota bacterium. Taxonomy (GTDB): domain Bacteria; phylum Chloroflexota; class Limnocylindria; order Limnocylindrales; family CSP1-4; genus Fen-1039. Next base: position 682 of record JAYUDR010000303.1, on the reverse strand, counting down.
CACCCGGAATTCCGGAGCCGGCCGGAACGCCCGCACCCGCTATTCGACGGCTTCATCGGATCGGCCGTGGCCGCGCCGGCCGTGCCGCGCGCTGCTCTGAGCGGCGCGGGCCCCGTCGAGAGGCCTAGTAGATGGCGACTTGGCGCTCCACCGCGCCGGCCTCGCTCAGGTTCACGAGCGCCTGCCCTCCGCCGACTCCGATCCGATAATCGCCGGCGAAACCCTCGACCGCGATCCGGCCCTCGTCATCGGACACGACAGTCGTCCTGGGAAGCCACCACTCGCCCTTGATGAGCCGCCGGAGGGCATGGTATGCGGGCTTGGGCGTGCCGTCGGCCCGTACGAGGCCGGCCGGTGCCCCAAGCCACGACCCGTTGTCGGTCAGTCCCCAGTACGTGATGGACTGGACTGAGGGGTGCTGCAGGAGCGTCGTGTAGTGCCGCACGACCTCGTCGGCCTGGCGCTCCTCGCCCTCGGGCGTCGACTTCCACTCGGGCACCTGGTAGTCGTTGAGGTCCTCGATCTCCGGAGGCATGAGGTTTCCCGACACCAGGGTCGTCTCACTCATGTGCAGCGGCAGCCCGAAGCGAGAGAACCGCTCGAGCACGGCGAGGGTCTTCGTCTCACCCCAGTAGCCCTGGTGCATATGGCTCTGGAGCCCGATCCCTTCGATCCGGATTCC
>JAYUDR010000302.1:0-2906 GCA_043739665.1 Chloroflexota bacterium | reverse complement strand
AGGCCGAGTTCGAGGCCGAAATACAACGTCAGGCCGAGGAATTCGGGCTGACAACCGACGATCCCAAGGCCATCTATGGGCCCAACGGCGAGAGTGTTGCGGCCGTGCTCGAAGCCCTTGATGAGATCGACCCCGAGACGGCTGAGCGCCTGGCCGATGCCTGGGACGCAGTGGACCCGAACGAGCGCGACGTCCTCGACCGAATCCTGCAGCGGCGCCATCGCGGCGGCAGTCACCAATACGAACTATCGGCGGCGGAAGATTCCGTCTCGGCCTGGTTGGCATTGCAGAAGCCGACCGGCGACGAGGAAGCCGCGGTCGCGCGGATCGTGGCCTCGGCCGCGCGAGACGCGGTGGACGCCTTCATCCTCGACGACGAGTTGGACGACATTGACTACGAAACTCTGTCCGGTCCGTGGCTCGAGGTCATGGGATCGGATGATGCCGAGGCGGAAGACGGTGTAGTGGCCGGCGAAGCTGCCGCCGGAGCTGCCGCCGGAGTGGCCGCCGGCACAGTGGCCGCCGGAGCTGCCGCCGGAGTGGGCGCCGGAGTGGGCGCCGGAGTGGCCGGCGGAGACGCGCCCGACTCCGAGGGCGGGGGCGAATTTGGGCCCAACACACCGCTCCTGATGGACATGTTCGAACGGCTGCGCGGCCTGACGATTGACGACCTCGTGAAGATCGAGCGGGTCTGGAAGGCAACCGATCGAGAGGATCGCAAGGCCGCCCATCGGGCCGTGGAAGAGGCCGTGCGGGAAGATCACGCCTGGCGCGACCAGGTCAAGGCGGCTCAGGAACAGGTCGTCAAGTGGGCCTCGGCGCGGGAGGGTCGCCAGGAATTCGTTCCACCCCTCGTCGATTGCGTAGCGGCCCTGGTTCTGGCGGACATTCTCGAACCCGAAGACGCGCACACGCTATACGAGCCCTGGGCGGCCGCGGTTGGCGAGCCCAAGCTGCCGACATACGAGGACGACGCGGACGGCGACAGGGAATGAAGCAGACCATCGTCACCCTGGACATGGAAGGCGTTTTGACGCCGGAAATATGGATTGCGGTGTCCGAAAAGACGGGCATCCCAGAATTGCGCCGGACCACGCGCGATGAGCCGGACTACGACAAGCTCATGCGCGGGCGCCTGGCCATCCTGGACCAGCACGGACTGAAGCTGTCAGACATTCAGGGTGTAATCGGCACGCTGCGGCCCCTGCCCGGCGGCAAGGAGTTTCTGGACGAACTGCGTTCGGTCGTGCAGGTCGTAATCCTGTCCGACACATTCGAGCAGTTCGCCGCTCCCCTGCTCCGCCAGCTCAATTGGCCGACGCTCCTGTGCCACCGGCTGATCGTCGAGAATGACCACATCGTCGACTATCAACTGCGCATCCCGGAACAAAAGCGCGAAGCCGTGGCCGCGTTCAAGCGGATGAACTATCACGTTATCGCGGGGGGCGATTCCTTCAACGACGTGGCCATGCTCAGCGAGGCCCACATAGGGATCCTGTTCCGCGCGCCGGCCAACGTGATCGAGCAATTCCCCCAGTTCCCGGCCGTCGAAACCTACGCTGACCTGATGGGGCTGATCAAGCAGGGGATGACGTAGGGGGTTGTTGGCGGCCCGCTCCGTCAGGGCGCGGCGTTGCCGGCAGGGCGCGGCGTTGCCGGCAGGGCGCGGCGTTGCTTTCTAGTCCAACTTGCCTGGAGTGAGAGTTAGCCATCCGATCGCGGCCGTGTCGCGGCCGAAGAGCGGCTGAAGAGCGGGGCAAGGCGGTGGGAGACCGTCGTCGCGCAGGGGTCACGCTCAGGGGCAAGCTCGATGAGCGGCTGAAGAGCGGCCGATGAGCGAATCGGGACCGGTCGTTGCCTTCCGTCTGCCCTAACTCTCAGGTGAGGCAAGTTGGACTAGATGACCCGATCCAGGGCCCGAGCCGGACTCGATGACCCGAGCCGGCGCCCCAGCCGCTCGAGCCAGGGCCAGGGCCGGACTCGATGACCCGAGCCGGCGCCCCAGCCGCCGCCCCAGCCGCCCGCGCCAGCTCCCGAGCCGGCGCCCCAGCCGCGACCTGCCGGCCGCTTGCCACCGCGCTTACCGCCGCCCCAGCCGCGACGTGCCGGCCGCGCTTGCCACCGCGCCCTGCCGCGATCTACCAGCCGAGGGCGCGCATGACTCCCGAGACAGTCGGCGCAGACTCGATGATCACGCCGGGACCGCCGGCCGTTCGTTCTGCCGTCTCCGGATCCTTGAGGCCGTGGCCGGTCAGGACGCACACGATCGTAGCGTCGCGGTCGATCCGCCGGGCTGCCGCGAGCTTGATGACGCCGGCGAGGCTCGTCGCCGATGAGGGCTCGCAGAAGATCCCCTGGCTCGTGGCCAGTTCCCGATACGCGGCCAGGATCTCATCGTCCGTGACCGCCTCGATGAGCCCGCCGGACTCGTCGCGCGCGGCCTCGGCCCGCTTCCAACTCGCGGGATTGCCGATGCGGATGGCCGTGGCAATCGTCTCGGGGTGCTCGATCGGGTGGCCCATCACGATGGGCGCGGAGCCCGCGGCCTGGAAGCCGTACATCTTCGGCTTGGCGCTGATAAGGCCCGCGGCTTCGTACTTGTTGAAACCGCGCCAGTAGGCGGTGATGTTGCCGGCGTTGCCCACCGGGATCGCGAGGATGTCCGGAGCGCGGCCCAGGTCGTCGCAGATCTCGAAGGCGGCCGTGGTCTGGCCGTCGATCCGGTACGGGTTCAGGTGGTTCACGAGCGTGACCGGGTTTTCCTGCTGCTCGGCCATCTCGCGGACAACCGTCAGGGCCTCGTCGAAGTTTCCCTCGACGGCGATGACCTTCGCGCCGGCGACGATGGCCTGGAGCAGCTTGCCAAGAGCGATCTTGCCCTTGGGCAGGACGACGATTACTTCCAG
>JAYUDR010000301.1:0-2908 GCA_043739665.1 Chloroflexota bacterium | reverse complement strand
AGATCGACGAAAGGTAGGCCTGGGCCTGGATGAGGTCGATTGTCGGGCCGTACTTGCCATCCGGCCTCATGCCGAAGGCGATCCAGTTGCGAATCGTCGCGGCAGTGATCGTCCAGTTCTTCGCGGTCCAGGTCGGCGGCGCGGCGGCCGGCGGCGTGGTCCAGCTCACCTTGACGTCCACGACGATCTTCTGGGCGCGGGAAATCGCATCCTGAGCGTCCTTGTCGCTCACGGCCGGCTTGAGATCCGTGAAGGTGCCGCCCGTCTGCAACTGGCTCGGGGGGTTGATGACGGTCAGCTGGTCGATCAGGGTCGTGGCCATCATCCGCTCGTCAACACCGCGGCCCGTCGTCGACGGGGTGAAGCTGAAGCTTCCGTTCTTGCCAGTTACCTGGGCGTCCTTGGACGCGACTTCGTTCTTGCCGACGAGATCGTGGAGGCGCTGGGCCAGGGCCTTGGGATCGACCTGCACGACCACCGGCACGCTCTCGCCAAACACGGCGGAGTGGAGAGAGGTGATTGCGTCGCCGACCCCGCCGCCGGAGTGGCCAAGGGCGATGGCGGCATCTGCCATCGCTTCGACATCCGGACCGCGCCCAGCCTCGGCAAAGCCGATCGTGGCGGTGCCGACCGGGGTTGTGACGATGACTTGACCCTTGCTCAGGTACCCATAGCCGTCCTGAAGCTTCTTGATCGCCTCGTCGCGCGTCGAGCCGGACAGATCGACGTTGCCGACTTTTACGCCCGGCAGGACGCGGTTGTTGTACGAGCCGGAGAAGGAAAAGGCGACGACCATGAAGAGCGCGAGCACACCGATGACGCCCAGCGCGAAGGCCAGAATGAACCCGGCTCCGTGAAGATCGCGCGGCTCGGACCGGGAGCCTCCGAGCGAGTGCCGCGGAGCGGAGAGGCTGCGCTTGGGCTGCGACGGCGCGGAGACGGAATCCTCCGCAAGCTGGGCCTGGGCCGCGCCAGCGTCCGTGTTCGTGGGCGCCGAGGGACGGGTCGGCGAGGCGGCCTTGGTCTGCTCCTTGGGCTCGAGCGACTCGAGCGAATCCGTCGTCATCTGTGTTTCCTTACTTGCGCGCCGTTCGGCAATCGGCGCGACCCGAGCCTGATGGCATAGACACATACCGAGGTGGCCCCGGCTGCACGTCAGACGCACCGCCGGGGCCACCTGTTACGCCAATATCGATGAAACCATGCGTGGAATGAGGCTGTTTGTCACCCCTCAATGAGGTGGGTGGCAACCTGCATATCCTTTGCCGGGGGAGCCACCCGCCGGCTGCTCATGAAATTTAGACGCTGCGGGGGAGCACGACTACGCGACGATTCGGCTCCTCGCCGATCGACTGCGTGGCCACGCGCTCATGATCGCGAAGCGCCAGATGGATCCAGCGCCGTTCGAGAGCCGGCATCGGCTCCAGCTGGAGCATCTTGTTGGTCTCGATGACGCGCTCGGCGGCGCGGTTGGCAAGATCTCGGAGTTGCTGCTCGCGACGGCCCCGGTAATCCTCGACATCCACGAGGATCCGCGTCCATTCGCCGACGCGCTTCGAGAGCAACAGGTTGACGAGATGCTGCAAGGCAGAAAGACGCTCGCCCTTGCGTCCGATAAGGGCGCCCAGAGCTTCCTTTTCGTCTCCCTCCCCAACAACGTTCAGGCGGTTCGTCTCGCCGGCCTTGATCTCGACGCGGACATTGAAGCCGAGCTGGGACATGAGCTGCTCGAGGATCTCCTTCGCAGCCGCCATGGCCTCTGGCGTTACTTCTGCCGACTCAGCACGCTCGGTGTGAGGAGCGACGCGAGCAGCAGCTACCTCGGCCAGCTCGTTGGCCGTCAGGCCGGGCTGGGGGCCACGCTGTGCGCCCTCATCACGAGGCACCCGATCGGGACGTCCGCCACGGCCGCGGTCGCGGTCGAAGTGGCCACGATCGGCACTCGGGCGCGGGCCACGATCGGCACTCGGGCGCGGGCCGCGGTCGGCAGAGGGCGCGCGGTCGGCACTCGGGCGCGGGCCACGATCGGCAGAGGGGCCACGGTCACCCCACGCAGGGCGCGGGCCACGGTCGCGGTCCAGGCCGTGGTCCCGCTCCACGCGCGGGCGGTCATCACGGTCGTCGCGATCTGGGGCTGGGGCGGCTAGCGGGATTTGTGCCGCAGCCTCACGCTTGGGGGCAATTCCACCAAGAAGAGACTTGGGCGCGGCGAGAATGCGCGCCGGCTCAGCGCCCATACCAAGGACACCTCGGGCGCCTGGGGTCAGGATCTCGAAGTCGAGATCGTCATGGCCAACTCCAAACTCCTCGCGGGCGTTGCGAAGGGCCTCTTCGACCGTTTTGCCGGTGAACTCGCGGTAAGCGTCGCGATAGGCAGTCATTTCAGCGTCGTCTCCCTCGTCGGCTTGAGCGCCGGTGGGTGTTAGGCCGGACCGTGGAGGCCGCCGATGCCCAGCGCTCTTCCGGCTTGTACCGGGTGTCTGCAACCGACTGACCGGCTGCGCCTTTCTCGGGCATGGTGACCGGGAATCTTGGACTGTGGTTTCGGGCGAAGCCTGGGTTCCAACCCAACAGCGGGAACATGTTGCCCCACCCGACGATCAGGAACTGTTGAACGATTGAGAAGACCGAGGTAGTGATCCAGTACACGAAGAGACCGGCCGGTAGAAAACCGCCGTAAATGATCGAGAAGAACGGGAAGATCACCATCATGGTGCGCTGCGTGCTGGCCGACGGGTCGTTCTCGACCGCAGGCGGCATGAGCATCCGACTCTGGACGAACTGCAGGAGCCCTGCAGCCACGGCTAGGGCGCTTACGCCAAGAACGAAAACCACCAGGTTCAAGTTAAAGAGGACCTGTGGCTGCCCCACGTTGATCCCTAACACAACGGTGTTGATGCATGGGGCA
>JAYUDR010000300.1:0-2910 GCA_043739665.1 Chloroflexota bacterium | reverse complement strand
GATCGGCCACCGCGGGCCGCCTTAGCTCAGTGGTAGAGCAGCGGTTTCGTAAACCGCAGGTCCAGGGTTCGAGTCCCTGAGGCGGCTCCAGCTTCCCTAGGCCGACCCCTCGCGTTCGGCTCATGCCCGCGCGATCCGCGCGATCCGCGGACGGGACTTGGGACGATGTGCTGCGAACGGCCACCGGGCTTCCGGCGGCCGTTCTTCGTGTGCGGGGTGCGGCCCAAGCCGCACGAGGTCTCAGGCGGCGACAGCGACCTTCTCGGGAGCAGCTTCGGCCTGAAGTGCGGCGATGTCGAGCGATATCTTGATGTCGTCACCGACGAGCATGCCGCCGCTCTCGAGAGCCACATTCCAAGTCAGGCCCCAAGCCTTGCGACTGATCTTGGTCACGGCGTTGAATGCGGCACGACGACCGCCCTGCATATTCGGCACCACGCCGCCGATTTCGGCGTCAAGGGTGACGGGCCGGGTTTCCCCGCGGATCGTCAGATCGCCGTCGATCCTGTAGCCGTCTCCTTTGGCCTCGATGCTCGTGCTTCGGAAGGTCAGCTCCGGGTAAGTCTCGGCATCGAAGAAATCTGCGCCGCGTAGGTGCGCATCGCGAGCCTCCATGCCCGTTTCGATGCTGGATACGTCAATATGCGCCACGACGGATGACAGTTCAGGGTGTTGTTCGTCGAATTCGACTTCGGTTGTGAACTTGCGGAACTGACCCCTGACGGTCGTGATCATCATGTGCTTTACGGAGAACTCGATTTGTGAATGGGCCGGATCCAGGGTCCAGGTGCTCATCTGATGCCTCTTTATCGTGCTATCGTGGACCCTAGTTGGATCATTCACTAAGCAACTACCTCGGCTATACTAGTTGCATGAGCAAGGATAAGCAAGTGGGGAAATCAGACACGTTTGAGGCCGCTTCGGTGGCGGGCGCTTCGCCGGTCGCCGCGCAGGCGGCGGGCGCTTCGCCGGTCGCCGGGCAGGCGGCGGGCGCAGAGTCGAGCGCAATGCCGGCAGGCGCTCTGAATCTGTTTCCAGAGCTGGATGCTGTGGAGCAGAAAGCCTGGGGGTCGTTCCTGGTTGCCCACGCGCGGGTGGCGCGACGGCTGGAGGCGGATTTGCTGGCCAAGAGTCGCATGCCGCTGGCGGAATTCGACGTCTTGATGCAGCTCTCGTTTGCCGAAGGTCGGCGGCTGCGAATGAACGAGCTGGCGGATCGGGTCGTTCTCAGCCGAGCCGGCATCACCAGGCTCGTCGACCGGCTGGTTGCCGACGGTCTGGTCGGCCGAGTCAAGTGCGCCTCGGACGCACGCGGAGCCTATGCGGTCTTGACCGAGCCCGGCCAGGTGCGCCTGGACGAAGCCAGACCGGGCCATTTCGAGGCGGTGCGGCGCTACTTCCTCCAGTCGTTCGCCAGGCCCGAACTTGAGGCCCTCGGTGGCCTGCTGGAGCGAGATTTCCCGGCCGACTGAGGCCCAGCGCGCCGACGTATCAGTCGGCGGTCGATTCATGCGGGCGGCCGAGCCCCGGAGAGCGCGCGCGGTATCGTTCGGCCATGGCAGACAAGAGCGAGATTGTCGAGGTCGCGGGCAGGCAGGTTGCCGTTTCGAACCCGGATAAGGTCTACTTCGCCGGTCCGGGCTACACCAAGCGCGATCTGGTCGCGTACTACCTGGCCGTGGTCGACGGCGCGCTGCGGGGCGCGGGCGGCCGGCCGATGGCCCTCAAGCGCTACGTCAATGGCGCCGAGGGCGAGTTCTTCTTCCAGAAGCGCGCCCCCGAATCGCGGCCTGACTGGCTCCGCACGGTCGAACTGTCGTTCCCGTCCGGTCGAACCGCAAACGAGATTGTCATCGACGACGCGGCCGGGCTGGCCTGGATCGCCAACCTGGGCTGCCTGGATTTGAATCCACACGCTGTCCGAGCCGATGACCTGGACCACCCTGACGAACTCCGAGTTGACTTGGACCCAGTGCCGGGCGTGCCCTGGGATGACATGCGGCGAGTGGCGTTGGTGGTGCGCGAGGTCCTGGCGGATCACGGTCTGGTCGGCTGGCCCAAGACGTCCGGTTCGCGCGGCATCCACGTCAACGTTCGGATCGAGCGGCGCTGGACATTCGACGAGGTCCGCCGCTGCGCGCTGGCGCTGGCCCGCGAGGTCGAGCGGCGCGCGCCCGCCCTCGCGACGAGCAAATGGTGGAAGGAGGAGCGGCACGGCATCTTCATCGACTACAACCAGAACGCCAAGGATCGAACGGTCGCTTCGGCCTACTCCGTGCGGCCGGTGCCAGATGCTTGGGTTTCGGCGCCGGTGACCTGGGACGAGTTGCCGTCGTGCGAGCTGGGGGACTTCACGCTGGCGACGGTGCCGGCGCGGTTCCGCACGATTGGCGATCCGGGGGCAGGGATCGATGGGTCCGTGGGGTCGCTGGACGCGCTGCTGGAGTTATCGGCGCGGCAAGAGGACGCGGGTTTCGGCGACGCTCCGTGGCCACCCCACTACGCCAAGGCCGCAGGCGAGCCGCCGCGAGTGATGCCATCGCGGGCGCGAGCGGCCGGGGCGGCCGGGGCGGCCGGGGCGGCCGCGCCGCAGGCCGGGGCCCCGCGTCAGGCCAGACCGGTACGGTCGCCGTCGCCGACCGCCGAGGCCGAGTCGCCCGCGCCGACCGGCCGGCGGGCATCCACAAAGCCCCTTATCGAGATCGCCCGCGCCGCCACCAAGGAGAAGGCGCTGGCCGGCTTCGAGCGCTGGAAGGCGCGCCATCTCTCGGTCGTGGCCTTGCTCGAGCCGGCAGACATCCTGGTCGACTCGATGCGCGGCCGCTTCACGCTCTGGTACCGCATCCGCGTCAACCTTGAGCACGTGCCCGTTGACGAGCGGCCGCCACAGGAGCCGCTCGAGGTTGACTA
>JAYUDR010000299.1:0-2939 GCA_043739665.1 Chloroflexota bacterium | reverse complement strand
ACGAGGGTTGGACCTCGTCGAAGTGGCGCCCATGGCGGCACCGCCGGTCGTCAAATTCCTCGACTTCGGGCAGTATAAATACGAACTCACGAAGCGCGAGAAGGAAGCCAAACGCAAGCAGCGGTCGGTGACCTTCAAGGAAGTCCGCCTTTCACCGAAGATCGGTGTCGGTGATTTCGACACCAAGGTGCACCGGGCGATCGAGTTCCTCGAGGAAGGCGATCGGATCAAGGTAACCGTCCGTTTCCGCGGTCGGGAGCTGACCCACCCGGAGCTTGGGCGAAACCTCCTCACGAGGTTCGTGGATCGTGTCAAGGACCATGGGGTCGCGGAGCGCACGCCGCTCCTCGAAGGCAAGTCGATGCACCTCACGATGGCATCGCTGCACAAGCCCAAGACCCACGACGCACCGAGTCCGCGGGGCACGGACGGAGCCGAAGAAACGATCCAGCCGGTCGCGATGCCGGCACCCGCCGCGCCAGCAGTGGCCGCGAAACCGGCCGAGCCGGCCCCGGCGGTCGAACCGACAGATACCAACCCGGCCCCGGCAGCCGTCGCGGCCAAACCGGATACCAAGCCGGCCCCAGCAGCCGTCGCGGCGGAACCAGCGGCCATCGCGGCCAAGCCAGCGGCCGTCGCGGCCGAACCGGCGGCCCCGGCAGCCGTCGCGGCCAAGCCCGCGGCCAAGCCGGCGGCCAGGCCCGCAGCTAAACCGAAGAAGACGAGCGACGAAGTACCGGCCGCACAGCCGGTGGCAACAGGAGAGTGAGGCCCCGTGCCTAAGATGAAGAGCCACAAGGCGGCCCAGAAACGGATCGGCGTGACCGGCAGTGGAAAGCCGTACCGCATCCGGGCCTGGAGCGGCCATCACCTCGAGATCAAGTCGTCTCGCCGGACCCGCCGTTACGCGGGCAAGGCGATCATCGGGCCCGAACACGCCAAGCAGGTCCGTCGCCTGCTGCCGTACCTCTAGGAGCAGGATCACCTCATGGCACGAGTCAAGCGGGGCGTAACGTCCCACAAGCGCCACAAGCGCCTTCTGCAGGACGCTGAGGGCCGCAAGGGCGCCAAGTCGCGTCTGATCAAGCCGGCGCGCGAGGCGCTCCTCCACGCCCTCGCTTACGCGACCCGTGACCGCAAGCAGCGCAAGCGCCAGATGCGTGAACTGTGGATCGTGCGCATCAATGCGGCAGCTCGGCAGAACGGCCTTACCTATGGCCAGTTCATCAACGGCCTCAAGATGGCCGAGGTGGAGATCGACCGCAAGATCCTGGCCGACCTGGCCATCCGCGACTCGGCCGCCTTTGGTCGGATCGCCGAGCTCGCCAAGGGCGTCTGACACCTGCCGGCAACCGCCGACGATCGCCTGAAGCGGAGCCCTCGACGTCGACGGACGGTCGAGGGCTCGCGATTCACGGTTAACGCAACATACGAAGAGGCCCCGTGGACCTGTCGGACCTGACCACAGAGTTGGAGACGCTGCGTGACGAGACGCTGGCCGCGATCGAGGCCAGCACCGACGTTGCGTCGCTGGGAACGCTCGACGTCGACGTTCTGGGCAAGAAAGGCCGCCTGACCGGCGTCCTCCGCGGGATCGGCGCGCTCCAGCCAGACGACCGACCCCGTGTCGGAAGCATCGCCAATGTCGTCCGCAGCGCCATCGAGGCCGCCCTCGCGGAACGCGGCGCGACGCTGCGTGGCGCGGCCCTGACGGACCGCCTCGTCGCGGAGACCAGCGATATCACGACGCCAGGCCGGCCCATCAAGCGAGGGACGCTCCACCCCAGCATCCAGGGGATGCGCGAGATCGCCGAGATCTTCGGCCAATTCGGATTCGTTTCGTACGAGAGCCCGGAGATCGAGGACGATCTCACGAACTTCCAGATGTTGAATATCCCACCGGACCATCCCGCTCGGGACCTGTGGGACACGCTGTACCTGGATGTCGAAGGACGACTCCTGCGTACCCACACGTCGCCCGGTCAGATCCGGGTCATGCAGTCGACCACACCGCCGATCCGGGCGCTCCTGCCCGGCCGCTGCTTTCGCTACGAATCGATCGATGCCTCGCACGCCTCGGAGTTCTTCCAGGTGGAGGGACTCATGATCGACGAGGGCACGACGATGGCCGATCTCAAGGGCCTGCTCGACCAGTTCGCCAAGGCGATGTTCGGCGCTGACAAACGAACGCGCTTCCGGCCCGGGTACTACCCGTTCACGGAGCCATCGGTCGTGTTCGACGTCGAATGCCTGGTGTGCGCCGGATCCGGCTGCCCGGCCTGTGGCAGGACCGGCTGGATGACGATCCTGGGCGCTGGCATGATCCACCCGGTCGTGCTCCAGTACGGTGGCCTGGACCCAGAGCGCTACCAGGGCTTCGCGTTCGGGATGGGCCCGGAACGGATCAAGATGCTCAAGCACGGGATCACGGACCTGCGCCTCTTCCTGGACAACGACCTGCGCTTCCTGGAGCAGTTCCGATGAGAGTGCCACTCTCCTGGCTGCGTGAATTCGTCGACGTCGACCTCAGTCCCGAAGCCCTGGCCGAACGTCTGACCCTGCTCGGGATGGAGGTCCGGGGGCTCGAGACGTGGGGTGCGGATTGGCGCAACGTCGTGGTCGGGGAGCTGCTCAGCGTCGAGCGCCATCCACGTGCGGATCGGTTGACGCTGACCCGTGTCGACGTGGGCTCCGGCGAACCGCTCGACATCGTCTGTGGCGCGACCAACATCGCGCCCGGCCAGCGGGTCCCGGTGGCTCTGCCCGGCGCGATCCTGCCAGGAGACCGGCGCATCGAGCGGACCGAGAAGATGGGCATCGTCAGCAACGGGATGCTGTGTTCGGGCGACGAACTCGGGCTGACCGCCGATGCCGACGGGATCCTCATCCTGTCCCCGGGTACGCCGATCGGCCGCCCACTGACGGAGCTCTACGGCGAC
>JAYUDR010000298.1:0-2980 GCA_043739665.1 Chloroflexota bacterium | reverse complement strand
ATCCGGTCTACGGCTTCGGCTCGGCTGCGAGCAAGGTGACTCCCCACGACCGAATGGCTACGCTCGACTAACCAACGGAGCCGACGCCGGGCGATCTCCGGCCGACCACTCGCGCCACCCACCACCCCGCGCCAGCATCACCACGGAGACTCAAATGGACACCTGGCAGGCAATCGATACGACGCGCGCCATTCGCAAGTTCGAGAATCGACCACTCGAGCCCGCGCACCTCCAGCGCATCCTGGACGCGGGTCGGCGATCCGGCAGTTCCAAGAACTCGCAGCGCTGGGGCTTCATCGCATGCACGGACCGGGCGCACCTGACGCAGCTGGCCGAGGTCGGGCCGTATGCCCAGCACCTCGCCGGAGCGGCCGCGGCCATCGCCCTCGTCGTGCCGGACCCGGCCACCAACGATGCCCCCTATTCGATCATGTGGGATCTGGGCCGGGCCGCCCAGAACATGACACTCGCGGCCTGGGAGTTGGGCATCGGCAGCGTCCCGGCAACGGTCTACAAGCAGGATCTGGCGCGTGAACTGCTCGGCTACCCGGCCGACCACTGGTGCGAGTTCTTGATCTCATTCGGCTATCCGCGCGAGCCCGCGGCCCTCGTCTGGGCCAAGCGCGCCGGCGGCCGCAAACCGCTCGAGGCGGTCCTTCACTCGGAGCGCTGGTAGGCGTCGACTTCTCCGCGGTCGTCAGAGAGGTCGGCCGGTCGGCTCGCCTGCACCGAGCCGTGAATCCCTCATCGTCGCCCCGGACGGCACTACGAGCAGGCTCGGTCAATTCCTCTCCTCATCGTCGCCGTGGACAGCACTAAGTGGGCGGGACGAGCCCAGAGCGACCTCCCGGCCGAGCTACGCCCGCCAGGGACCATCAGCCTGAGCGTGAATCGAGCTCGAGGAGCTGAGTTTCCGCGGCAGGACGCATCTCGCGCCCCCCTCAGCGGCCCTTTGTGCCGCCCGTGGCGTCATTGAGGAGAAACCCTGGCGTGGCCACGGCCGGCGGACTGGCGTGGCCACGGCCGGGACGCATCTCGCGCCCCTCAGCGGCCCCTTTGTGCCGCCTGTGGCGTCATTGAGGACAAACCAGTTCCAGCAGCGCTCCCCGGTCCGATTACCAACGCGGCCGAGAGACTCAGCGAGTGACCGCGGCGCTACTCCCAGCGGAACGAACGTGCCGCGATCGCCATGCACACCACAAGCCAACCGGTCAGGACCGCGACATCCACGGCCAGAGGCGCGACTTGCGTTCCGTTCACCATCACCTGGCGGAAGGCGTCGCCAAGGTAGGTCAGCGGCATCGCCATACCAACAGTCTTGAGGAACCCGGGCAGGAAGTCGAACTGGAAGAAGATGCCGGACAGGAACATCATCGGCATCTGGACGACCTGGACGACGCCCGTGGCCTGCTCCTCGGTTTTGAGGAATGACGCCAGCATGAAGCCGAGAGCCAGGAAGGACGCCGCGCCAAGCAGCACCAACCCCACCACGACCAGCAGGTTGCCGACGATCTGGACATTGAAGAAGAGCAGCCCGATCCCAAGGATGACGACGGCGTCGACCAGGGCCACGATCAGGCGCAGCAGGACGTTGCTGCCGACCAACTTCCAGCGTGGCAGCGGAGTCGCACCTATGCGCTTGAGGATGCCTTTCTCGCGCTGCTGGACTAGCGGTATCGCGGCGAACACGCCCAGCTGCATCAGAGCCATCGCCAGGATGCTGGGCACCAGATAGGCGACGTTGCTGATGTTGGTGGACTGCAGGGTCAGCGAATCAACCGTGACCAGGGCCGTACCGCCGGCCAGCTGAAGGTTGAAGCCGTTGGTGATCTGCGCGACCACGCCCTGGACGACCTGGGCCGTCTGCGACTTGGCCGGATCCGTGTACAGCTGGATCGCCACCGGGGATTTGGCTGTCACGGCGGCCTGAAGACCCTTCGGGATGACGATCACGGCCGACACGTCGCCGTGCTGCATCGCGGCCTTCTCGTCGTCGAGCGAACCGGCCACCAGGTTGAGCAGCGTCACCTGCGAAAACGCTTGCTTAACGCCCGCCGAAGCGGTCGTGCCGTCCTGGTCCACGAAACCGACTGAAATCTTGCTGCTGCCGCTGCCGCCGAAGATCCAGCCGAACAGGAAGACGAACATGACCGGGAAGAAGATCGTCCAGAACAGAGCGGCCCGGTCACGGACGAGGCTCTTGACGTTGGCGACCGTCAGGATGAGGAGGGTCTTCATCGTGGGGCTCCTAGTCGCGCAGCGCTCGACCGGTCAGGTCGAGGAAGACGTCTTCGAGCGTGGCCTGGCGGATGCCCAGGTTGCGGGGCTCGATGCTCAGTTCGTCGGCCATGGCCAGCAAGGCACCAATCGTGCCCGGGATGTCTTTCGAGTAGAGCACTGTCTGGCCTTGTTCCTGCGCCGCGCGAGTCACGCCGCCGAGCTTGCTCAGTGCCTCGGTCGCCAGGGCGGGACTCGAGTCGAAGAAGACCGCTCGCTCCTTAAAGCGTCGCCCGATCAACTCCGGGACGGTGCCCATCTCGAGGATGTGGCCGTGATCCATGATGGCCACGCGGTCGCATAACTCGGCGGCTTCTTCCATGTAGTGCGTCGTCAGCATCACTGTCTTGCCCTTGGCCTGGAGCCCCTTGACGAGGTCCCAGAGCGAGCGTCGGGCCTGGGGGTCCAGCCCGGTGGTCGGCTCATCGAGAAAGACGAGCTCCGGGTCGTTCACGAGCGCCAGGGCAATCGATAGTCGCTGCTGCTGGCCACCCGACAGGTTCATCGAGCGAGCGTCGGCCCGCTCGCCGAGATCCACCGCGTCGATCAGCTGTTTGGTGGGCAAGTGATGCTTGAAGAAGCTGCCGAACAGGTCCAGCAGCTCGGTCACGGTGAGGCGGGGATACAGCGAGACGCTCTGCAGCTGAACGCCGATGCGCTCCTTGATCGCCTGCGGGTGGTTGCACACATCGAGGCCCAAGAC
>JAYUDR010000297.1:0-17900 GCA_043739665.1 Chloroflexota bacterium | reverse complement strand
CCGTCCCCCAGGCAATGGGCACAGGCGATCCGGCGCCGGATGTCGGGCCCCAAATCTCGTACCAGACGGTCGATCTGACCCGGGCCTTTTCGGGCATCCTTGCCGTCGATCAGGTTTCGATCTCCGTCAGACAGGGCGAGATTCACGGGATCATCGGCAAGAACGGGGCCGGCAAGACCGTCTTGATGAGCACGATCGCCGGGATCTACCCCGCTACGTCGGGCAAGCTCCAGATCGGCGACAACACGGTCGACTTGGCCCGCCACACGCCAGCACATGCCAGGGACCTGGGCATCGCCCTCATCCCGCAGGAACCACTTTTCGCCAATCACTTAAGCGTTTTCGATAACCTGTTCATGGGCCGGATGCCTCAGCGAGGCGGCCTCGTGGACTTCTCCCGAGCGCGGCGCATCCTAGCCGAGATCTCTGAACGACTAGGAGTTACGTTCGATTCGAACCAGGCGATCAACACGCTGCCCATCGAGGACCAGCAGATGCTGGCACTCGGGCGGGCTCTCTATCTCGACCGCGCAAACGTTCTCCTTCTTGACGAGATCACGGCGTCCCTTCCGCGCGATCGGAAGCGGGTGCTCGACCAGACGCTCCAGCGCGCCATAGCGGAGCGGCCCGAGATCTCCGTGACGCTGATCACCCATCACATCGACGAAGTCCTCGAGTTCTGCGACCGCGTAACGGTCATGCGGGACGGCCGAGCCGTCGCCACGATCGACGTGGCGACAACGACCAAGGAAATCCTCGCTGCCTGGATAGTGGGCGCCGAGGCCGATTCGAAGTCCGCTGCGGCGGCCGAGGATGCGGCTCCGACCACGAGTCAGGGGGCCGCGACGACTGAGACGGCAGAGTCTGAGTCTGGCCCGGTCGTCCTGTCGGTAACCTCGGTGGGACTTGGGACAGCGCTCGCGGGGCTTTCTTTCGAGTTGCGGCGGGGCGAAGTACTCGGCGTCGCTGGACTCGACGGGTCGGGCAAGGATGAGATCTTCTCCATGCTTGCCGGCCTGCGACATCCGGATAGCGGTTCGATTGCCGTTAGCGGGCGGAGCGTGAACTTCGGTTCGCCAACCGATGCGCGCAAGGCCGGGATCGCCTATTTGCCTAAGAAGCGAGATCAGTACGCAGTCCTGACCGGCAGGCCCGTCGACGAGAACGCGCTGGCGATGGTCTATCCGTCGCTGACCAGGTTTGGACTTATCGACGGCAAACGCGCCCAGAATGTCGTGGCCGACGGCATAAGGGTGTTGCGGATCAAGACGCCCAGTCGTCGAACCAAGATTGATGCGCTGTCGGGCGGCAATCGCCAGAAAACGATGATCCTGCGGGTTTTGAGCGCGTCACCTGTGGTCTACCTCCTGAACGAGCCGACCCGCGGCGTCGACCTCGCCACGAAGCCCGACCTTCTCCGTGAGATTCGGTCACGGCTCGCCGAGCATGGGGGCGTCGTGGTGACGTCCGAGAGTGAGGAAGAACTCGTCGAAATCTGCGACCGCGTGCTCGTCCTGTACCGGGGCGCCGTCGTCGGAGATCTTGTGCGTGGGAAGCCCGAGTTCAACGCATCCCAACTGTATAGGCTCACCCAAGGAGTCCAGCAATGACCGAGCAACATGAAACCGCCGTCTCGGCCCTGCAACAGGCTGGGCCAGCGACCGGCCGTCACCAGCACCTGATGACGGCCCGTGCGGTCGCCAGCGAGAACCTCATCTGGGTGATCCTCGGTGCCACGTTCCTGTACGGCATGACAGTCCACGGTTTCCTATCATCGACGAACCTCATCAACGTGGCCTGGTCCTCGGTGCCGATGGGCTGCATGGTCCTCGGGATGTTCTTTGTAATGCTGACGGGCGGGTTGGACCTGTCGCTCGAGTCCGTCTACGGCGTCGCGCCGGTCCTCGGGATCGTCATTCTGAACGACTACCTGAGTTGGTTGCCGTCTGAACTAGCGCTTGTAATCGCCGTGCTGGCTGGTCTCGTAGCCGGCCTACTCAACGGCCTGATCTCGGTTAAGTTGCGCGTGAATCCGTTCCTTGTCACGCTAGTCGCCCTTCTGTTCTGGCGGGGATTGGTCATCTTCCTGATCCCGGAGGGCATCTACAACCTGCCTGCCGGCTACACGTTCGTCGGCGGCTTCCGGTTCTTCGGCGTGTTCCCGTTGGCGATTGTCTTCGGGCTCCTGCTGTTCGCCGTCGCCTGGGTCGTGATCAACCGGACGTCGTTCGGCAAGGCCATCTATGCCATCGGCAGCAACGAGATGGCCGCCTACGTCGCTGGCATCAACGTCCCCCGGGTCAAGATCGCCGTCTTCATGATCTCCGGGCTGCTGGCGGGAATCGGTGGCCTCATCGAGGTCGGCCGGATCGGAGCCGTTGTGGACGACCTCGGGTCGGGTTCAATCATGATGGTCCTCGCCGGAGCGATCCTGGGTGGGACAAGCCTGGCTGGTGGTCGCGGACGGCTCAGCGGGGTGCTCGCGGCCATTCTCGAGCTGGCCGTAATCGACAACGTCATGAACCTAATCGGAGTCGAGCCGTCGGCCCGGCAGATGATTTTCGCCCTAATCCTTCTCGGCGCGATTTACCTGGCCAGCTTCCAGGAGCACCGCGAGACGGTCTCTGCATGACCCGACGCGGATCGGTCCTCTTTCTCTCCTCCAACGCATCGGAACCCATGGGAGATCTCCAATGACCACGACTATTCCGGCCACCATGCGGGCGATCGTCGCTCGGGCTCCGCACGAGTGGAAGCTGGAGCGGGTGCCCGTCCCCGAGCCCGGTCCCGGCGAGTTGCTTGTCAAAGTCGAGGCTTGCGGCGTCTGCGCCAGTGACGTGAAAGCCTACAAGGGTGCGGAGTCCTACTGGGGTGGCCCGACGATGCCCGCCTGGGTGAAGGCACCGTTCATCCCGGGCCACGAATTCATCGGTCACGTCGCAGCCCTTGGGCCGGATACGGCCGAGCGGCTGGGGTTGGCCGTCGGCGATCGGGTGACGGCCGAGCAGTTGGTCCCGTGCGGCGCATGCCGCTACTGCGTCCGCGGCCAGTCCTGGATGTGCCAAGTCCACAACATTTTCGGCTTCCAGGGGGTCGTGAACGGCGCCTGGGCGGAGTACATGAGCTTCCCAAAGGAAGCGCGCGTCCACAAGATCCCGGCCGACCTGTCGATGGAGATCGCCGTCCTGACTGAACCGGTCTCATGCGGCGTCCATGCAGTTGAACGAGCCAAGATCGAATTCGGTGATGTGGTCGTGATCTCCGGTGCCGGCCCAATCGGCCTTGCGATGGTCGGGCTCGCCCAGCTACGGGGTCCGAAGGCCGTCGTCTCGCTCGATCTCAATGAGCGTCGGCTCGAGCTCGCGAGATCGTTTGGCGCCGACTACGCCCTCAACCCGAAGACTACGGACGTGATCTCCGCCGTCCGAGATATGACCGACGGGTACGGATGCGACGTCTACATCGAAGCCGCTGGTCATCCGGCGAGCATCACCCAAGGTCTGACGATGATCCGCAAGCTCGGTCGGTTCGTCGAGTTCAGTGTCTTCGGTGAGCCGGCCTCGATCGACTGGAGCTTTATCGGCGAGAAGAAAGAGCTCGACCTCTACGGCTCTCACATAAGCGCTTTCACGTACCCGGTTGCGATCGACTTCCTAAATCGTCACCGCATCAAGATGGATGGTGTGGTGACTCAAGTCCTGCCGCTCGAGCAGATGGAGGAAGCTATTCATCTCGTGGCGGACGGCACGGAGTCGATCAAGGTGGTCCTCAAGCCCTGACGGTCGATCCCCTTCATCGGACTCTGGTCAGAGGTGGACGATGCGAACAGCGTCGCCGTCCTCGGTCGTGGTTTGCCGCGAGTCGGAATCCGACTGTCGATGGCTCAAACAGGTAGGTGAACAGGATGCGCAAGCCCATTGCGATCGGCAGTGACGATGCCGGTTATCAGCTGAAAGAGGCCCTCAAGGCCTACCTCGAGTCCGCCGGCTACTCCGTCCTAGACTACGGTTCGGGGTCGGCCGATCCAATAGACTATCCAGACGTTGCGCTTACTGTCGCCCATGCAGTTGCCCGGGGTGAACACGATCGGGCAGTCCTCGTCTGCGGCACCGGGATCGGAATGTCGATCGCCGCGAACAAGGTACCGGGCGTGTACGCGGCCCTCGCCCACGACGCCTACTCCGCGGCCAAAGCTAGGTCGTCGAACAACGCTCAGATCCTCACCCTCGGCGCGCGTATCGTCGCTCCAGAGCTCGCAAAGACTCTGCTCGACATCTGGCTCAAGACGGAGTTCGGGGGGGGCGCCTCCGCGCGAAAGATAGGCAAGATTCGGGCGGCAGAATCGGAGCTTGTTTCGGGCCCTCGTCGAGAGTAGCTGGCTCTGCCTCGAAGTGGACGCATCGTTCACCAGGAGAGAATTATGACCGAGCAAGGAACCTCGGGGGCCCCACGCGGGCTCTACAAGAAGCTCATTACCGACCCGCTTCAGGTGGTTGACGAGGCGCTCGAGGGATTCGTCGGGGCCCATTCCGGACTGGGGACGTTCGCCGGGTATGTCGGCCGGGGGTTTGCAGACGCGGCCGCCTGTGGAATTGTCTTTTGCATCGCCACGCCGGAGTTCACCCTCGACGCGATCCGGCCGGCGTCCCCCGGCCCTGGCGTGACCATGGGCTACGGCAACTACGCCGGCGATGGCGACCACGGCGTCACTTTGGCCCTCGTTGCCCGCCAGAAGCTCGACAAGCGAAGCCCCGTCTCGGCGGACCCGGGCGCGACCTCGTTCGCGATCGTCGTCGACGCCCTCGTGGGGCGTGGAGAGCGGGTTTCGGCGCTCGTTCCAACGCCGCGGAGAGTCGACGCATGAGGCCGCTCATCGGAACCAGCACCAAGATGAACCTGACGGCTAGCGAGACGGAACGCTACTTGGATGCGCTCCTCCCGCTTCTGATCGGGGCGACCGGATGCGACCTGTTCGTTCTTCCGCCCTTCACGTCGATCTGGGTCGCCCGGGAGCGTCTGCCCGGCAGCCGTATCGCCTGGGGTGGCCAGGACGTCCATGCGGAGAAGTGCGGTGCCTACACCGGCGACGTCTCGGCGGCTATGTTGGTCGATCTAGGCTGCACCTATGTCGAGGTCGGCCATCCGGAGCGTCGGCGTGACCATGGCGAGACCGACGAGCTCGTGGCGGCGAAGGTTGCCCGGGTCCTCAGCTATGCGATGACGCCGATACTGTGCGTCAGCGAGCCCACGCGACGGAGCCTGGACGCGACGATTGAGTTTGTTCTCGGCCAAGTTGCGGGAGGACTCGCGCGCGTTCGTCCACGCGACCTTGCCAGGGTCGTCGTCGCCTACGAGCCAGGCTGGGCTATCGGACTTGGAGCTGTCACGGCGTCGCCTGATCATGTCGGCGCCGTCCACATGGCGATCCACCATTGGCTTGAAGCTGCCACCGCGCGCGATGAAGAGGCCAGTTCCGGCGCCACCGTAGGGGGGGGTGATGTGACCGAATTGGCGCGCGAATCGGTGGCCGCAAGGGTCATCTACGGCGGGTCGGTCACCGGGACCTCTGCCAACGCCCTGCTTGCCGCCGATGGGGTCGACGGCCTGTTCGTTGGGCGGGCGGCATTGGATCCGGCCCAGTTTGCCGCAATCGTCGAGGCTGGCGAGCGGCGCGCTTCTGGGCTCTGGCTTAACAAGGCACCGGCCGACACGTCAGCCGCAGGCTGAATCAGCCTTTCCTGCAGCTCCGGGCTGAGGTTGGATGCTTTGGGACGTTGTTGACAAGCACGGGCCGAAGACGTCAGCTCTCACGCGGCAAGCCCGGCGGCCAGGGTGAGCGCGCTCCGCGCTCGGTTCAGGATGTAGAGGTGATATCCGGGCGCCCCGTGGTCCAGGAGGTCGCGGATTTGGGCGAGCGCCCAATCGATGCCCAGGGCTTCAACGATTTCGGGCTGGTCTCCGGCGGCCTCGATACGCTTGGTTAGCCGGTCCGGCAGCGAGGCGCCGCACATGCTGGTGATGCGCGTGACTTGCCTCAGCGATAGCACCGGCATGATGCCCGGGACGATGGGCACGCTAATCCCTGCCATGCGGCATCGATCTACGAAGCGGTAGTAGGCCTCGTTGTCGAAGAACAGCTGCGTGGTGATGAACGACGCACCGGCGTCAACCTTGCGCTTGAGGTTCACAAGATCCGCTTCGAACGAGGGCGCCTCGGGGTGTTTCTCCGGATAGCCGCCCACGCCCAGGCAGAGATCGGGGTGCAGTTCCTTCAGCAGGGCGACGACATCACTGCCAAAGCGCAGGTCGTCCTTGAACGCCGTAGCTGCGGGCAGGCCGTTGGGCAGGTCGCCCCGCAGAGCCATGATGTTGCGTATTCCCCGCGCGTAGTGCGCCTCTGCGACGGCCGAAACCTCGGCCCGGGTGTGATTGACGGCGGTCAGATGCGGCATGACCGTGAAGCCAAATTCATCCCGCAGAAGGGAGGACACCTGGGCGGTACGTTCCTGCGTGCTACCCCCGGCGCCGTACGTTACCGACACGAAATCCGGTCCGATCCGTTGCAGTGCCGCGGCGGTCTGGCGCAACGCCTCAGCACCCGCCTCGTCCTTGGGCGGGAAGAACTCGAGCGAGCGCAACGGCCGCCCCTGCACGAAGAGTTCGGAGATAGGCCGGTCTGACTGAATTGACGTAGCGGCGGACACGAATTCGATGATACGTCCCTTCACGACCGCGGACCGTCAACCAGGCGGTCACCAGCGCGTACAAGCTTGGACCTTCCAGGCTGAATGTCTCGGGTACGAGACCCCTGTTTACTTTCAGAAGGAACCTAGGCCGTGCCCTCATCCGGTCCGACACCCATCACGAACTGGACCATCAGATGCACGGCCTCCTCGTCCGTCAACCCCTCTCGGGCCAGCGATCGCCAGGTCTCGAACCCCACGGCATGCCCGATGGCTGCGCGCCGCAAGCGGGCGACTGAAGGAGCCGGCCAGCCGGCTTCGAGAACCTCAACCGTGGTCGGCGGAAACGCGACGATGCCGGGGCGGAATTTCGCCGGAACTATCGCGATGTCGCGGAGAAGGTTCGTGCGCATCCGCTCCGTCGAGCGGTAGTAGGCGTAGATCTCGCCGAGGGCCGCGCTGAGCCGGCGAGCGGGATCGGCGATTGCGGCCCAGCGCCCAAAGTCCGGGGGCGGGTTCACGGCGAGCCAGTCGGTGCTGCACGCAGTGAACAGCGCCTCCTCGTTTGGAAAGTGACGGTACAGGGTCGCCCTCGTGACCCCTGCGAGCTCGGCGACGCCACTCATCGTCGTGGCCGCCGGACCTATCGTCCCGTGCAACTCCACCGCCGCGTGCGTAATGCGCTCGCGGGTCCGGTCCATGCCCGCTGCGCGGGCCCGAAGTCGGTACGGCCTACGTGGTTTCGTGAGACGGTCGTGTTCAGCCATTGACAGATGCGCCATTCCGCGTGAGGATCATCGCGATCACGATACACCACTGACCCACGAACCACCAGGAGATGCACCATGCTCACCTCGGCCAGCGCCCACCTCGCCGTAGTTGAACCTCACCGGCCAGACGCTCCGCTCATCCCCGGCATAACGGCGACGACGCGTCTCACCTCCGCCGAGACGGGCTCAATCTCGATTGTCGAGCACCTCTTCTCGCCGGGAGCGCTCGTCCCGCCGCACCGGCACACGCTCGAGGACGAGATCTCGTATGTCGTTTCGGGCGACATCGGCTTTCGCTCGAACGGCAAGGAGGTCACGCTTGGGGCCGGCGGCTACATCGTCAAGCCGCGCGGCGAGCTCCATTCGATGTGGAACGCCGGGGACACTCCCGCCCGCATGATTGAGATCATCAACCCCGCCGGTTTCGAGAAGTATTTCGTCGAGCTGGCCGAGGCGGTGGCGGCAGCAGGCGGGCTACCCGATCCCTCGACCATGGGCGCCATTGCCGGACCCTTTGGCCTCTCATTCGACCTGTCGGAGGTTCCGGACCTCATCGCTCGGTACGGCCTCACTGCGCCCGGCGGCCCGCCCCGCTGAGGCGTAGCGCGGGGTACCGGTTCGAGCCAAGCCGGTCGCCCCAGACTCGCACAGCGCAATGGGCCGAGCCGGAGTTGGAGCGCAACCGCGATTGATGTGACCCTCGACACCTAAACAGAAAAGACGGCTGAGCGAGAGGCACTCATGAACCGGATCTTTGCCCTGATCGGCGTCGCGAGCGTGCGGTTCCGTTACGTCATCGTCGTCGCGTGGATCGTGATGACGATCTTGGCGGTCAACACTCTGCCCTCACTGGGCAGTGTCGCCAAGAACACCACGAGCGGATTCCTGCCGGCAAACGTGCCAAGTATCCAGGCTTCGAACATGGCGGCGCCGTTCGTGGACGTCAGCCTTGGGACCGCGACCCTCGTTGCCGTTCGCGACGGAGGTCTAACTCCCGCCGACAACGCCGCGATCGACAGCCTCGTAACGCGGATCAAGGGCATCGATACGGTCAAGGTTGTGGTGGATCTGGGCATCTCCGGCGACGGCGCGGCCCGGCAGATCTTGGTCCAAGCGGAGGTTGTGTCGTTCACCGACGTCACCGGCGCCGAGACCCTCGTTACCGCTATCCGCAATGCCGCGACCGCGGGCGCGCCGGCCGGGATGCAGGTTCATCTCACCGGCGAAATCCCGGACCAGGTTGACAATGCCAAGGCCTCCGGATCGTCGCAGGATCGGACCCAGACCTTCTCTCTGCTGTTCATCCTCGTCCTCCTCGTTCTCGCTTACCGAGCCCTGCTCGCGCCCGTCCTGACTCTCATTCCGGCCGTGCTCGTCCTGACACTCGCGGGGCCGGTTATCGCCCAGTCGGCCAGCGCCGGGATCCAGGTCTCCTCGATCACCGAGTTCATGCTGATCGTCCTCATTTTGGGCGCGGGCACGGACTACGGCGTCTTCCTGGTGTTCCGGGTTCGCGAGGAGTTGCGCCGTGGCCTATCCGGTCAGGACGCGGTCAGGCGTGCCGTCACCCGCGTCGGTGAGTCGATAACGTTCTCGGCTTTCACGGTCATTGCCGCCCTTACGAGCGTGGCGTTGGCCGAGTTCGGACTCTACCAGAGCATGGGTCCGGCTCTCGCGATCGGCATCGCCATCATGCTGGCGGCGGGGCTCACGCTACTGCCGGCGCTGCTGGCCATCTTCGGTCGGGCGGTCTTCTGGCCGACCAACGTCAGCCATTCTGAAGTCGAGCACGTCGGGTTGTGGGACCATGTCGGCGTTATCGTCACTCGGCGTCCAGCGCTCACGCTGCTCGTCGGAGCGATCCTCTTCGGGGGAATGGCGGCGTCGCTCCTGACCACCGGTACGTCTGGTTTCGGCAATGGCTCGGCCACCACGGCGGGGAGCGATTCCGAGGCCGGGGCTGTCGCGATCGACGCCCATTTCCCGTCCTCCCCAATCGTCCGGACGCTGGTCTTCTTCAAGTTCAGTAGTCCTGTCTGGGGGGATCCGGGCAAGCTTGCCACAGCTCAAGCCGGCCTCGCCGCGCTGCCCCAGTTCAAGAGCGTCGTCGGACCGCTAAATCCGAATGGCATTGCTCTGACCACAGACCAGTTGACTCAGTTCCACACGACTCTAGGGCCGCCGCGTCAGCTACCGCCGGTGGCCGCGACATCGACGGTGCCTGCGCAGCTCTACAACGCCTACCGTGCGGAAGGGCAGCTGATCAGCCCCGACGGACTCACCGTCCAGTATTCGGCCGAGGTCGGCGGTGCCGATCAGTCGAGCCCAACGGCGCTCGACGCAGTGCCCGGCTTGCGCGACGAAGCCAACGCTGTCGGTGCGTCGGCCGGCGCGACCGCGACCGGGTTGCTCGGCAACCTCGAGTTCTCCTACGACATCCGCCAGATATCGGCCTCGGATCTGGAGCGGATCATCCCGATCGTGGCGATCCTGATCGCCTTCCTGCTGGCGGCTGTCATGCGGAGCGCCGTCGCGCCCCTGTATCTCGTCGCCAGCGTCGTCGTCTCGTATCTGGGAGCACTGGGCCTGACCGGGATTATCTTCGTCCGACTCGGGGGTCAGGCAGGGCTCAACTTCGTCCTGCCGTTCCTGATGTTCGTCTTCCTCATGGCGCTCGGGTCGGACTACAACATTCTGGTCATGAGCCGAATTCGAGAGGAGGCCCATCACCTGCCGTTGCGTGACGCGGTGGCGCGGGCCATCGGCAAGACGGGCAGCACGGTTACGACCGCGGGAGTAATCCTGGGTGGCAGCTTCGCTGTGCTTGCCATCTCGGTCGGTGGCACCGCCGGCGCGGCCCAGATTCAGCAGATCGGATACGGCATCGCGGCCGGCGTGCTCATGGACACGTTCTTCGTTCGATCGCTTCTGGTGCCGTCAGTCGTGGTGCTGCTGGGCCGCTGGAACTGGTGGCCGACGAGTCTGGGCATCGACCTCCCGGCCTCCAACCCCGCCCTGGACGCCTCCGGCGCGGACCTGACCGAGGGCTGACCGGGGCTCCCTTTCGTGATGTGGGAGCCCCCGCCATGTTAGCCGCCGATTGACGCTTACCGGCCTCGGTAGTAGCGGCGCCAGATGATGCGGTGGAGGGGGACCCAGCGCGGTATATCACGCAAGATCGGGATGAACGGGACGAGCGCCAGAAGCGACGTCAGCCCGATCATCAGGAGGATGACGAGGAGGTCAGTGTTTGGTGCGGTGTTGAAGGGCGGGATCTGGTACCAGAACGAGAAGAGCCACAGCCAGGTCTGGCCCGGATAGAGCCCCGTCTCGTTCATCATGCCCCACTGGTCGCCCGTGAGGTGCTGATCTGCGGCTCGGCCGGAAAGGTAACTGCCGTCGCCCATGAAAAGTAGTGGCTTGGTGAAGTCGGTCTGATAGAGGTTGCCGCTGCTGAGAAGCAGGCCGTCGAGTGCGCCGGTCCGGGCGAGCCCGAGCAGGCCGGTCATGAGATCTGGCACCGGCCCGTATTCGCCGGATGCAACAGTTACCTGGTCGTTCGTGACGGTGGCGTTCGCCAGCGCCGTCGAGTAGTTGGTGAGCCAGGTCTGCTGCTGGTCTGAGGTGGCTGCCCCGTACTTCTCGATCGCCGCGGTGAGCGTCGGATTGCCGACGGCCGCGAAACCGAGCGGCTGAAGCACGAAGTCCTTGGCCGTGTCTATCGGGGTGCCCACTCCGGCCCATGCCTGTGGAGCGATCGGTCCGACGGCTTGAGCAGCGTCGGCGGTGTTGTTGTAGGGCGGCCCGTACCCGGCCGTGCCACTCGTGCCGGCCAGCTCGGACGCGGCGGTGGTGACGAAATCGACCGGCTCCTTGGTCGCCCAGGTCTGAATCGTGACGGCCGGGTCATCGGGCGACGAGAAGACTCCCGCCAGTCCGACTACAAGGATGGAGACGGCCAGGAACGCGAGCACAAACTCTTTGACGAGGTCGTACCGGATCATCTTGATGCCGGTGTAATACCGGGCCTGGGGATCGTCGGTGCTCACGACGCGGACTCCTCGTGGGACGGCGGTGCAGTCTGCTGCTTTTCGATCGGTCGAACGACGCCCTTGACTCGTACTAGCAAGACGTGGACGACCACCAGCGTTGCAATAAGCATCGGCAGGAGGGCGATGTGGAGGCCATACATCTGGCCGAAGTTCAGGACGTTGAAGAACGATCCGATCCCGGC
Organism: Chloroflexota bacterium; assembly: GCA_043739665.1. Lineage (GTDB taxonomy): Bacteria > Chloroflexota > Limnocylindria > Limnocylindrales > CSP1-4 > Fen-1039. The sequence continues at coordinate 6,213 of JAYUDR010000297.1, read as the reverse complement.
CGCATTCGTCGCATCCTTGGCGTTGACCGCGATCCACTGACCGTCGAAATTCTGCTGCGAGATGAAGCCGGTGAAAGCGGTCACGATACTGAAGGCGAAGATCACGACGCCGACCATCCAGGTCTTGGCCCGTCCATCGCGCCAGCTGGCCATGAAGTACTGGCCCCACAGGTGCAGCACCATGAAGACGAAGAAGACCTGGACCGACCACAGGTGCAAGCTATTCACAAACCGGCCGACGCCGGACTGATGCCACCACTGCGGGCCGAATAGGGCTAGGACGACTCCGCTCCCGACAACCCACATGAGGCCGGCAATGGCGACGACGCCAAAGATGTAGACCCAGGAGCCCACGAAGACGGGCTGCCTATCCGGCAGCAGGTGCTTCAGCGGCAGGCTGCGTTGCAGGAAGCGCCGGATCGAAAGCGTCCAGCTCGAGGGCTCGGCGGGGGGTGCCGAATTGCCGCTATTCATCGTCGTTGTCGTCCGCCACGACAGCTTCGGCGTGGCTCGGGAAGGGCGCAATCAGGGCCACGATGAAAACCACGACCATCCCCACGATCATGATCACGTTCGGGATGGAGATCAGGATGAAGTTCCAGTTCAGGTACGTCGCTGGGGCATCCAAGGCTAACTACCTCGATCTATTCCCGGGTCAGCGGCAGGAGACGCCGCGTTTACAGCCTGCAACCTTTTGGCCCTGAGGGGCCGCCATGTGCTTCGCTTACTCTCGGGCGAGGGAGAGATTCGGGCCAGTGGCCGATGTCACTGTCTGACCTACCCATCCCGGTGGGTCCGATGTTCTCAGGTGGGTAGGCCAATTCAAATTGGCGGGGCCGCGGAACTTGCTGCCGGGTCAGGTCCTGACGGCGGTCAGGATCGCGACGCTGACGGCGATGGCCACGACCCCGGAGCGCTGAAGTAGGGAGAGCCGCTCGCGGAAGAGGAAGAACGCCGCCACTGCCCCAACGGCCGCGTACTGGCTGGCCAGGACGGCCGCGATTGCGATGCTCTCGCGTGCCCCGACGATGTACGCCGCGTTGCCGATAACCTCGCCCAGAGCCGTAATCACGACCAGGGGCGCGGCCCGACGCGTCATTCGGAGACGGCCGGTGAGGGCCAGTGGTACGAACACGAAGGCGACCCCGGCGACCCGGGGAGGCATGATGGCGATGATGATCGGCAGGCTTAGGCCCGCCTGCGCGGTGCCGTAGATGCTGAAACCAAAGGCAATCGCCCCCACGGTCCCGAACAATGCCGCCTGCCTCTCGACACTGCGGCCGGGCTGCCGCACGGGTGATGCCGCCGCAATCCCGGAGTCATCGGCCGCCCCGGCCGCCCCGACCGCCCCGTCTGCGTCTGCGGTATCGCCGGTCGCCAGCGCCACTACGGCGATTCCGACGGCGATGACCCCCAGCATCAGCGTCGCGGGGATCGTCAGGCGTTCCCCGGCGATGACCGCGACCACAGCCGCGATGGCCCCCTCCGTCGAGGCGATCGCCAGAACGGGGCCGACCTTCCCGATTCGCAGGCCCCGATAGACGAACAACAGGCCGATGACACTGCCCAGGCCGGAGGCCGCCAGCCAGAACACCAGGACGGGTGTGATCTGCGGAATCGGCCCAGCAAACGGCACCAAAGGCAGGCTGATCACCAGCCCGACGAGCATCATCGTGGCCAGTGCCGATGAGGCGCCGATGAGGCGGCTGGATCTAGCCGACGCTACGTTGGCGGCCGCCCACAGGAATGCGGCGCCGAGGCCGCCAATGATGGCAATCATGGCTGCAAGTCTGAGGCACGGCGTCTCGGGGCGTTCAGATGGGCGTGGGCCGCTCCGCCGGGCTCTCGGCCCTCAGACTGGCGTGCGACACCCGCCCGGCGGTCTCGCGAGCAGCCATCGTCCGAAGCCGCCATGCGGCGATGATAAGCGGCGGCACCATGACGGCCGGACCGATCAGCCACAGCGCCGTGGGCGTCACGCCGGAGAGGAGGTCGGCGGCGAGCATGAAGCCGTAGGCCGCGACCGGCAGCGCCACCACGCGGGCGCTCAGCGCGCCGGCAGGCTCGGGCCGAATACGCTGCTCGATGGCCCGGTAGGCGAGGTAGACAGTGAACGTCGTGAGCAGCCAGCCCAGGTAGTTCTGGATCGGGATGCCGAAGTACGGCCCGCCGGTCTCCCACACCCAGGCTCGAATAGACGGTCCCGATAGGATCGGATCGATCACGAGATCCCAGACCGTCATGACGACCGCCCCGGCGCACGCCAGCCGGAGGAGAGTGAGGGCACCCCGGCGCGTTCCCGTCGCCCGGCCTTCCACCACCAGGTTGGCGATGACGTAGCTCGGGTAGACCATCATGAACCACGCCAGCGGTATCAGCAGTGGCACGTGGCCAAGCTTCACGCCCAGGTAGTCGGTGTAGTGGTAGGCCCCATATACAAGCCCGGTGGCCACGCCGACCTGCTCGTACACCCACGCAATTACCGCTGACAGGCCGAAAAAGGCCAGCGTCAGCCGGCCACCGAGCGAGTACCAGGCATGGGTCAGGCTGAATAGAGCCACGACCGTGGTCAGCACCCCCAGGCTGCCGGTCAGGACGGGCAGCCGAACCAGTCCGTGGAGCAGTGGCCGAACCACCCCGTCGTAGGCAAAGACCGCCAGCAGCACGATAGCCAGGGTCAGCAGAATCCAGCTGCGGTGGGCGGAAGGCCCGGCGGCGCCGCCATTGGTCGCGGTCATGCTCGTAGTTTGCGACTCGCGCGGTCGTATGTCCGAGGCCGCGTGGCGCAGGCTCAATCTGTGATCGCGCGCTCTCCCCGTCGGCGAGAGCCCGACCACGGAACCCGCCGCGCGCAAAAGGTCGACGCCGTCGATTGCTCCGGGCGGCTAGCTACTTGACCGCGTCGATGATGACAAATTTGCCCCACCACTCGCGGCCGCCGATCGCGCCGTCGATGGGGTCGCGGATCCAGGACTCTTTGTGCCAGTAGGGCGAGAACCGCCTGTACGGCGATCCGTACTTCCAGTCGTTGTATGTGACGAACTCGTTGCGCATCTGGTCGGCCTGGAGCGGGTCCGTAAGGAAGACTCCATGAAGCGTCCAGTCATCGCTCACGCGCGGATCTTCGCCCTGCACCGTATAGCCGGTGATGTACTGGGCGTGACTGCCAGCCCAGCCCAGGATCCCTACCGGCCGCTTATATCGGGCCAGCGAAATGACTACGGCCCGAGCCGCAGCGTCGAACGTCGAGTAGACCGAATCACGGTAGATGCCGGCGTTGATCGAGCCCCAGCCAAAGTAGTTGAGGCCGTTGCGCCAGCCATGAGGATCGGTGCCTGGGCTGTCCCAGCCCATCGTCATATTGGCGCGAGAGTATCCGAGGATCTTCGATTGCGTCGCAAACGAGGTATCGATCTGCCAGCGGAATGTTGTCCGCAGCACGCGGTCGCCACGCGGCAAGAACTGGTCCTCGCTGGACCCAAAAGCGATGGTGTTCAACATCGACAGCGTCGCGGCGGCGGCGCAAGCTCGCCAGTCCGGGTCCTGAAAGCGGACCACCGAGGGCTCGTAGAGGTTGAAGGACCAGGCGGTGACGGGAGTTGCGTAGCCCGGCGCGTCCGCCTCGGTGGCGGGCGGTTCGGCGAGCGCGGGTCCGGCTGAGCTGAGGGCGACGGCCAAGCCAAGCGCCAGCCCGGTCACGGACGACAGAGCGCGCAGGCGGATGCTGGACCAATTGCCCGGCGCGCCGTGGACGCCTCCCACCTCAGAACCTCAGTGACAAGTGCATTGATAATCGGAATCTAGCGGAACCGCCACCTGCTGTGTGGCCGTACTCAGGCCGATCAGCCGCATGACCTTTCGGCGAGGCTCCTCAGGGCGCCAATCCTGGGGCGGGTCCGGGCGCAACCACGCCGGCCGGCCCTCCCGGCGCGACCGCCCAGACTGCCGGTTTGCCCGAAGGATCCCAGGCGACGGGCTGGGCTCGATCGCCCAATTCGGCCCCGATGGCCTTCGTCAGGTCCGCCTTCGTCAGGGCGACTACCGTGGCGTAAGCCTGCGGGTGGTCGATTCGGGTCCCCGGCGAGACGATGGTCGGCGGGTTCGCCCCCTGGAGGAATTCGATGTCGGTGCCGGAGAAGGGGTCGATGACCACGACCGAGCCGGGGTGGTCGGCGGCATACTGGCCAGCGGCGGCGGCCTCGTAGCTGTAGGCCGTGTAGCGGTCGGACACGGGCCGGCTGAGATACGTCCAGCCGCTCCAGACGGCGACTGCCGCGAGCGTCAGAGCAATGGCGGTGATCGCGGCGATCGGGGCGATCGCTCCGCCACCACCCGAGCGGCCCCAGCGGCGGCGAGCCTGATCGACGAACTCGGCCGCTCCGAGGCCGATCGTGACCCCCAGCGGGGCCGCCAATCCGAGGACTCTCAGGAAGTGGGGCGACCAACCTTCAGTCGCCACGAGGGGCGGAATCATGAAGATGGGCAGGCTAAGCAGGATCAGGGAGTGGCTTGGGTCGCGGCGGTTCCGCAACAGCCGCCAGACTCCCAGGATCGCGAGTGCCACCAGCGGCAGTGGCAGGAGCGGCAGGAAGGCCACGTCGTGGCGGCCGTTCCCGTCGCCCGTGAACCCGAACATCGCGATCGTCTTGAGGATGTGGATCGGCAGGCTGGCGTCCGCCTCAACGGCCGGGTTGAAGGTGCTGACTGCCGCCGCTCTCCCGAAGTAGCTGATCGGGTTGGTAGCAGCCACAGCGACCATCGGGCTGGCGACGACCAGGAAGGCGGCCGCGAACGGGAGCAGGCCCGCTCGCAGTTCGTTGTAACGGGCCCGGTCGGCGTGGCGCAGCCAGACGATCCAGACGATGACGAGGAGCGGCAGCAGCTTGAGCGGCTGGTACGTGTAGAGCGATGCGAGGCTCACGACCGCCCCGGCGAGCAGTGCCGGGAGGCGGCCCGGCCGCGCGGTCCAATGCAGCAGCGCGATCAACGCCACAGCGCCGAACAATGGGACGATGGAGTTGCGCATGCCGTCACGGCTGATGCAGATCAGCCACAGCGCGCCAGCCGCCCAGGCGGCGGCGACTATCCCCGTCCACGCCCCGAAGCGGCGGCCGAGCCAACCGATTGCCAGCACGCCGGCCACACCGAAGGCCGCGGCCGTGGCTCGGAGCACCAGCGCGGTCTCGCCAAAGAAGTGCAACGCCCCGGCGACCACATATGCGAAGAGTGCCTCGCGGCCACCGTCGCCCTGGAACCAGACCATCCAGTCGGGGTGGAAGCCGGGTTGGTGGAGCAGCCGCAGAGCGTCGAGCCCCTCGGCCGCCTCGTCGCCGTACAGGCCGCCGGGGTTAGTGGCGAGGTCGTAGAAGCGGAAGAAGGCGGCCGCGGCCATGACGGTGACCATCGCCGCCAGGGCTAGCCATCGCGAGCGAACGGTCACGGGCGCGGGTGAGGAACCGCCGGGGGTGTGGCCGAAGCCGCCGTGGCCAGGCGTCGGAACTTCAACTCCACGTGGATCGACTCGCCGTTCTCGTGGCCGTTGAACGGGTAGACCTCAATCTCCTTGGGGCCGGCGTAGTGGTTGTACGCGCCGAAGACCGTGGACGGCGGGCACGTCACGTCCATCAGGGCCACCGAAAAGAGCGCCGGCGACGCCGCCCGGACCGCGAAGTTCAACCCATCGCAGTACGAGAGCGTCCGGAAAACTCGGTCCGTCTGATCGCGGTGGACTTTGCAGTAGCGCACGATCTCGTGGTACGGATCGCCGTCGGTGATCTCCATCGCCCGACGCCAGTGGCACATGAACGGCACGTCGGCGAGTGTCAACAGCAGATCCGGGACGAGCCCCGCAGCCGCCAGAGCGAGGCCGCCGCCCTGGCTGCCGCCGTTGACGGCGATGCGCGTCGGGTCCACGAGCGGGTGCGCGCGGGCGGCGTCCACGGCGCGGACCGCGTCCGTAATGAGGCGGCGGTAGTAGTACGTCTCCGGGTCCGCGATGCCGCGCGTGGCGTAGCCGGGGAATTGCCCGGTCGCCGAGCCGCCGTCCCGGTCCGGTGTGTCGCCGGCCCGCCACGTGCTGCCCTGGCCGCGAACGTCCATCACGAGATGAGCGTGGCCGGCGCTAGGGGCCATCAGCCAGTCGATCGGCCGGCCGCGGCCGCCGCCATAGCCGATGTACTCGACCACACACGGCAGACGACCGTCGCGCACGAA
>JAYUDR010000296.1:0-7741 GCA_043739665.1 Chloroflexota bacterium | reverse complement strand
TCCATGATCAGGACGCGGAAGCGGCCCATGTGGCGGGGGTCGAGCATGCGGACGATGCCGGAACGGGCGCGGGTGTACTCGGCGAGGGTCAGGTCCGGTGAGGCTTGCAAAGCCTGCAGCTCCAACTCAAGGCCGGCGGCTACAAGGAACTCCTGCTGCGTGGCCAGGGGCTGGACCGAGAAGCCACGGCGAGCGGCGAGCTGCGCGACCGCCGTGAAGTCGACGTGGGCGGTCAGGTCGATCTGCCCGGGATCCACAAACGGGTTCTCCACGACTCGGTGGCCGCGGTAGCCGAGGAGCGTCCCGGCGAGGCGGCGCGGGCCATACAGCTCGCCAGCGTCGTAGCCGTAGTCGATCGCCAGGATGTAGCCGCGGGCCAGTCGCCGGCCCACGTCGTCAAGCCACGGCGCGAGGCCCAGGCAGATCTCGGCGACCTGGCCCTCCACAAACCGGTCGGTGACGCCGTCATCGGCGAGGCGCTGAGCGAGTTCCGGCGTGGCTGGCGGGGCGGCGATTTCGGCAAAGCCGCCGCGCCAGACCACGTACAGCTCGAGCAGCTTGCCGTCGCGAAACACGACGCGATGGACCGGCAGCGCGTCGAGGAATTCGTTGGCGAGGACGACGCCAACTGCAGGTTCGTTCGGCTCCGTGACAGTCTCCAGGACTCCGGCAAGCGCGGCCTCGCTGAATCGGCGGCTCAGGTCGGCCAGCCGGTTCGGGTTCGATTCGATCGGCTGGTAGCGGACGGCGTCGAGGAGGTCGGTCGAGCCGTGGCGCCGGAAGCCCTCGAGAATAGACAGCGCCAGCGTGCCCGAGCCGGCTCCGTACTCGATCAGGCTGAATGGCCGCGGCCGATCCAACTCGGCCCACATCGTCTCGATCCGGCGCGCAACCGTCCAGCCGAAGATGGCGTGAGTTTCGGGCGCCGTCAGAAAGTCGCCTGCGTCGGTCGGCCGGTCCGAGGTCTGGCGGTAGTAGCCGAGCCGGGGCTCGTACAGAGCCATCTCCATGAATCGAGCGAAGGTGATCCGGCCTTCCGGCGCGCGCTCGATTTCGGTTCGAATGAGCGCGACGAGGTCGGCCGAACGGTCGGCAGCCGGCTCATCGGTCGGAGGAAGGCGATCGGGGGTCATCGAGTCCCCGCACGAGCTCCCTGCGCGAGCAGGCGCAGCCCGCCGTTCATCATCGTGTGTCCGCCCAGGATGATCGGATGGCCGGCAGGAGCCGTGGCAGCCGATTCGGTGAGGGCGAGCAGCCACGGATCGGCTATCGAGGCTGGTGCCAGCAGGTCCGAGGCGAAACGATCCTCCGCGGCGGGCCAGGACGATTCCGTGAAGCCGTGTCGGTGGGCGAGCAGGACGCGCGTGTCGATGACCGCGGCGTCGGCCAGGCGGGCCGCGATTTGGGCCAGCGCTACGGGGCCGTCTCGATCGAGCAACTCACCCAGGACGGAGCGTGGCGGTCGGGAGTTGGTGGTGGCGCCGGATTGGGCGAGCTGAGTGGCCGCGCGCAGGCCGCGCTCCTCGACCAGGGCCCGGACGCGACAGGCAACGCCGCTCTCCAGCCAGCGGAGAGTGGCGCTGGAAACGCGGCCGGCCACGAGCAGCTCGGCGCGGCGGTTGCGCAGCACGTCGCCGAGCTCCGCCAGCCGCTCGCCCAGCCGCTCGCCCAGGCGCTCGCCCAGCCGCTCGCCGATGAGTGGCTCCGCCGCGTGGAGGTCGCGCCCTGCCGGCTCGCCCAGCACGATCAGGTCGAGCGGCGTGTCGATGTCGACGCCGAGCCGCCAGCGCGAGCGTAGGTCCGTGACGACCACGCCGGCCTGCTCCTCCAGCCACCGTGGAAGGGCGTTGTCGGCGGGGAGTGGCGGGAGATCGAGCAGATCGGCCGCCCGCGAGACCGCCACGACGTCGGCGGAATAGCGGTTGTTCGCGAGTGCGTGCCCCTCGGGCCCCGCGGCCACTTCCACAAACCGCCGCAGGTCCGCCGCCCGCGCCAGTGGAATGCTGCCGGAGCCCAGGACGATGAGGCCGCCCGAAGCCGGGGCTCCGGCCACAGCGCCCGGACTGGCGCCCGGACTTGCGCCCGTGCTTGCGCCCGAACTCGGGCCCGGACTTGCGCCCGAACTCGCGCCCCGACCCGCGCCCGGACTCGCGCCCGAAGCCGGGGCGCCGGCTACAGCGCCCGGACTCGCGCCCGTGCCGCGCCCCTCAGCGCGTACCCGGACCGCTGCCGCCAGTCGGCCCCCGAACGAAAGGCTGTCCGGCGGCCCCGCCACGATCCCCGCCACGTCAGCGCCGGCCGCCAGAAACGCGACCCGCTGCCGTTCCGCAAGCGCGTGGCGCGCTTCTGCGAGCGCGCGAACCAGCGGCCCTGCATCATCAGGGGCCGCAGCGTGGAAAATGATCACCGCAACGGGGCGCACGAGCGGAGTCTAGCCGCGCCGCCTCGTCACGCGGCAGTCGCGCGGCAGTCGAGCGTGAGTCGCTCGCCAACCGCGGAGATAGAGCCATGGGCACGGTTCGGACATACATCGGACTCGGAGCCAACGTCGGCGATGCGCGGGCGACCCTGACGGCGGCCGTCCATGCTCTCGCGGCGCTGCCGGGTGCCGCTCTGGCCGGCGTTTCACGACTCTACGTTACCGAGCCCGTCGAGGTGATCGACCAGGCCGACTTCCATAACGCCGTTGTGGCGCTGGACGTGCCGGCCGGTCCGGGCGGCAACACCGGCCCGATTGCTCTGCTGCTCGCCCTCAAGTCGATCGAGCGTGCGTTCGGTCGTCAAGAGCGTTTCCGCTACGGCCCGCGCGAACTGGACCTGGATCTGCTCATATTTGGCGACGAACAGATGACCGTGGAGCGGCCCGCAGACGGCCGCTCTCCGGACCCGGCCAAGGCCACGCGCCTGCTTGAGGTTCCGCATCCGGAGGCTCGCCGCCGTCTCTTCGTCCTGGCGCCGCTCTCGGATCTCGCCCCGGACCTGATTCCGCCCGGCTGGCCCGAGTCGGTCGAACAGGCGCGAGCCCGCCAGGAGTCGATCGAGGGCGCCTCAGCCGTCTGCCCGATCGCCAGCTGGGACGTCGACCGCGGCCGCTGGATTGAGGTGCCGGTAGTTTCCTAATTCACACTTGATGGGCGTCTGGAAAAGGAATCAAGGCGGAGCCGTCCAGTAGGGTCCGGTGCGAGGTGCAAACCCGGGCTCGGGCGTCTTGCTCGTGCGTGTGTGAGAGTCCCGCAGCCGCGCAACAACGCCGTCGGCCGCGATTCGTCGACTGCGGCTTGCCAGATGTGGTCGTCGTGTGAATTCGGCAACTTCCGCCGACGAGCCGGATCGAACTCGGTCAGACGCCCCGGAAGGGCCCGTTCGGTCGATCCCTGGCCCGGATGATCGTTGCCAGAGCCTAAGTCGCTCTTCTACCGGCCGGCCAGCCGTCCTGGCGCCCTTACGGAAGTCCGAAGGCGGTCAGGATCAGGATTTGGATGACCCTAATGCCACTTGAAGTGCTTGGCCCCGGCTGACTGCCATCGCTCCCTCAAGCAAAAACGTGGCGTGGCGACAGGCCCCCCGACGGCTCTTTGGGCTGCCGACCTGTCGCCCGCCACGCTCCTCGGCCCGGAAGACCGGGCTCCCTTTCCTCCGACCGACCGATCGACCCTCACGCCCGATCGGCTGTCACCCGTATATTCGCGTCCGGAGGCCCGTCGGATCACCGACCCGGGCGCGTTTAGTGGCGGAAGTGGCGCCGGCCCGTGAAGACCATGGCCAGGTGGTGGCGATCGGCGACCTCGATTGCCATCTCGTCGCGTATCGAGCCGCCCGGCTGAATGATCGCCGAAACCCCGGCCTGGGCCGCGATCTGGATTCCGTCCGGGAAGGGGAAGTAGGCGTCGCTGGCCATTACCGCCAGCCTGGCTCTGTCGCCGGCGCGGTGAAGGGCGATCTCCACGGCCGCCTGGCGGCTCGCCTGGGCCGCGCCGATTCCGACGGTGGCGCCGTCGCGTGCCAACACGATTGAGTTGGACCGGACGTGGCGCACGGCTCGCCAGGCGAAGAGCAGGTCCGTCAGCTCCTCGAGCGTGGGCCGGCGCTTCGTCACGACCAGCAGCTGAGTCTTGTCGAGCCCCAACTCATCTTTCGTCTCGACCAACAAACCACCGGCGATGCGTTTGAATTCCAGGTTGGCGATGCCGTAGTCGCGTGGGCCTTCGATCGGGTTGGGCGGCACGGCCAGCAGGGCGATCTGCGGCTTCTGGGCCAGGATGCCGATGGCGGCCTGGCTGAACGACGGTGCCACAACCGCCTCGTATGAATTGCCGGCGATCTCTCGCGCGGTCGCGCCGTCGAGGTCGCGATTAACGCCCACAATGCCACCGAAACACGTCGCCGAGTCCGTCTCGAGGGCTTTGCGGCAGGCTTCCACCAGCTCATCGGCCGAGGCCAGGCCCACGGGGTCGGTGTGCTTGACGATCGTGACAGTCGGACCGGTGAAATCCATGGCGATTTCGTAGGCCGCGTCCAGGTCCAACAGGTCGTTGAAGGAAGGCCGCGATCCTTGGATCAGCCGAGCATCGGCCAGCGTGCCGGCTCGATGAGTGGTCTCGCGATAAAACGCGGCCCGCTGGGCGGGGTTCTCGCCGTATCGAAGGTCGTCGACCTTCTCGAGGACCATGGCCAGACGCGTCGGGAACATGTCACCCGCCACGTTCGACAGATAGGCCGCGATCTCGGCGTGGTAGGCCGCCACGATTCCGTAGGCCTCGGCTGCGAGCCGCTGACGAAGAACGGCGGAGACGGAGCCGCGCTGGCGCAGATCAGCGATGACCTGCAGGTATCGGGCCGGGTTGGCCACGGCCGCAACCGCGGCGTAGCTGCGGGCAGCCGCTGCGAGGAGCGCCGCACCGCCGACGTCGATCATCTCGATGGCCTCGTCGATGGGCACCAGCCGGGCCCCGACTTGCGGTGCGAACTGCTTTACGTTGACGGCGACGATATCGATCAGGCCGATCTTCTGGGCCTCCAGCTCGGCCAGCTGATCGGGCCGGTCGCGTCGGGCGAGGATGCCAGCGTAAATCGCGGGGTGGAGAGTTTTGACCTGCCCGCCGGCGATCGCTTCCGATCCGGTCAGTTCGGAAACGGGTCGGACTTCGACTCCGTCGTAGGCGAGGGCCTCGCGCGTGCCTTCGGTCGCGAACACCTCGACGCCGAGGGCGAGCAAGTCGCGGGCGAATGGGCCGATGCCGTCGCGGCTTGCCACCGAGAGCAAGGCTCGCACCAGGCCAACCTCCTATTGCCTGAAGTCCGGACGCGCCGTCTGTAGCTCCGCTACGCCGAAGCTCGGCCCATAAGCGGCTTTGCGTCAGGCACCGTATCTTCTGGGTTGCCGGATTGATCCGAGTATAGCGCTCGGTCATGGCATACTCCGCACACGCGGCCGTCAACCGGTCTTCGCGCCGAAGCTCGGCCACCGTTGCCAATAAGCGCCTATCCAGGTCAACTGACCGTCAAAGACTCAACACTCGGAGGGTCCGCGTGAACGGCCCGTGGAACCAGATCAATCTGCTGCTAACCGGCTTTAGTTCGAAGAACTTCCCAGCCTTGTACGACGTAACCTGGCAGCTTGCCTTGGGACTGCTCGTGCTGGCGGTCATTTTCTACAATTTCCAGGGTCGCCGGCTGCATGCCTATTCGGTCTTCCTGGATCTCAATGAGTGGCTGATGTGGACCTCGGTTGGGGTCTTCTCCCTGCTGCTGATGTTCGCGGCCTTCGGTTTTGATTTCATCTTCGTCCTGCCGACGATGATCGGCGGCGCCGGCCTCTACATCTGGATCCGCTTCATTCACTTCCCGCCGCTGATCCGGGTCTACGAGGAGCGCCTCGCTCGCCAGCGCTACTTCCAGCGGACGAAGACCTCGCATCCTGAGACGACCGTCCGGTCCCGGCCGGCGACGGCAAAGCCGAAGCGCCGCCGCCGCTAGCCATGCGCTTGTAGGCGCGCCCGACTGCCATGGACATCCGCCGCTTCGGCGTGGGTCATCGACGACCGGACGGTCCCCCGGGGACGCGCGGCGTCGAAGGGCAACAGATCCACCTGGACGCTCATGGCCTGATCGCCGAGATGGCCCTCCGGCCCCACGCGGTCATCCCGCCCCACACCAATCCCAACGTGACCTACTTCGTCGTTGTTGAGGGTGGGGGCTTCGTGCGCGTCGGAGACGAGACTGCCCGAATCTCGGCCGGAGAGGCGGTCGTCTGGCCGCCCGACGTCGTCCACGCCGCGTGGACGGAGCTGACGCCAATGCGGGCCATCGTCGTGGAGTTCGCCTCGCCGTTAGCGGCGGGCACAATAGCGGCCGAGACGCTCCGGCTCGAGGACGCGGCAATCGACCAGCCCGTCGTCCCGGCGGCCGCCGATGGCGCGCTTGCGCCCAAGCCCCCGATCGATCCTGCCGGCCACCGATCGCCCGATCGGGAGCCCTGGTAGGCGGCGCGGCCGCCGGCGCACGAGCAGCTAGCCCGCGGCGGTTCTGGTCTCCAGCGGCCGAGATAGCACAAGGCGATCCTCGCCGCGCGCCTGGATTCGGCGATCGACTGCCAGATCGGTGAAGCCGTTGGAGCGGAAGAAGGCTCTGGCGGCCATCGACGACGGATGAATCGCGGCGTCGGCGAGCGTCCAGGACAGGAGGCGTGTGTTGCCCGCGGCCCCGGCGGCGTTGGCAACGGCAGTCGCCAGGCCACGGCCGATGCCACGGCTGCGGAGGTGCGGGGCCACGGCCAGAAGCGTTAGCTCAGCCGGGCGGTCTTCGTCGGGCAGAGTCAGGCCGTCGAAGCCGCGTGGGTCGTCACTCACCCTCGGCCGATCCCACGGCGCCCAGCTGGCGAGGCCAACGACGCGGCCCGAGGCTTCGGCCAGTAGCAGCTCGGATGCGGGCGGTAATGCATGGGCCAGATCCGGCGCCATGGCCTCGAGGAATTCGGTGATTGCCGTCGCGTCCGACGCGCCGGCCGTCCGGATCGTCGGATCGTCGGAGCCTGCGTCGGCCGGTTCGGTTGCCGCCGCAGTTGGCGCGTATTCGGCCGCCAGCAGCGCCCCCAACTGGCCGAGCATTCGGGCCGTCGCGCCCCAGACCCGCTCGCCCTCCACGGGGTAGACGCCGTAGCGGATCAGCCGCCGGCGGATGGTGCGTTCTTCCAGCTCCACCGGCGCATCGGGCAGGAACGCCTCGACGGGTGCCTCTATGATGCGCGCCACCTCGTCGGGTGCCGGCCTGCATTCGGGGCGCCGATCCGCAAGTGCGACCACGGGCGTGATCCGGTAGCCCGAAACAGTCAGGGCGAAGGCCTCGAGGCCCCCGGTCACGCGCAGACCGCAAGCCTCCGGATCGAGGCCGACCTCTTCGACCGCCTCTCGAATGGCAGTGGCGATCGGATCGATGTCGCCGGGGTCCGCGGATCCGCCGGGGAAGCTGATCTCGCCGGCGTGCGTACTCAGATGCGAGACGCGGGCCGTCAACAGGACGCGGGCCTGATTCTCGGCGTCGGGGAAGAGGAGCACGAGGACTGCAGACGGCCGGCCGCGCCCAGGCGTGGTTTTGGGCGGCCACGCCTCGGGCGAGTCAAGCCGAATCGGCGTGAGGATCGCCGGCGCCGCGGGCAATTCACGCGGCAGCGCCTCGACCCTCTCCCGAACCAACTCGAATCTCACGCCGGGCAGCCTCCGACTACGTCACGATCCTGGCCCCC
>JAYUDR010000295.1:0-17950 GCA_043739665.1 Chloroflexota bacterium | reverse complement strand
GTCAATGCGATCAGCGCCGGCCCGATCCGGACGCTTTCCGCCCACGGCATCGCCGGCTTCAAGCTGATGTACGGCGGCTTCAAGGACGTCACGCCGCTCCGCTCGAACATCTCGATCGAGGACGTTGGCGGGACGGCTGTGTACCTGGCCAGCTCGCTCTCGGGCAAGACGACGGGCGAAGTTATTTACGTCGATGGCGGCTTCAACATCCTCGGGCTGCCGGTAGCCGACGAGCAGCTCTAGCCCAGGCGCCGTCTTCTGGCTGAGCGAAGTCGTCTGATGCGGTGTGGGCGCCGTCTTCTGGCTGCCAGATAAGCCGTGGGTGATCGGTCCGGTCCAAACTCCGGTCCGTGAATGAGCAGCGGTTCGGGCGATCAGTTCGGGCGCTGCGGCACAGGCTCGGGTGGCGCCAGGCGGATCTGGCGCGTCGCTGTGGGATGTCTCAGTCGGCCGTGTCGCGGGTGGAACGCGGGTTGGTGGCCGGCGCCTCATTCGGGGACGTCGGACGGATGACCGCTGCCCTCGGCGGCGAACTGGACGTTCGGATCTGGTGGCGCGGCGAGGAACTCGATCGGCTGCTCGATGCGACACATGCGGCGATCGGCGAAGCGTTGGTCCGGCTCCTCACGGTTCTCGGCTGGGAGTGCGCGGTTGAGGTGACGTTCGCGATCAGAGGCGAGAAGGGAACGGTTGACGTGCTGGCCTGGCATCGGCCGTCCGGGCGGCTGCTCGTCATTGAGAACAAGTCAGTCGTGCCAGACCTGCAGAAGATGCTTGGCTCCCTGGATCGAAAGGTTCGACTCGCGCGCGAGATCGCCGCCTTGCGCGGCTGGCGCGCGACCGGAGTGGCCAAAGCGATCGTCCTGACGGGAACGGCCGCGAACCGCGCCAGGGCGACGCGGTTTGGGACCACGTTGAAGACGGTCTTGCCACAGGACGGGCGTGCCCTGCGCCGCTGGCTGGCGGAACCCGTCGGCCCGAACCCGGCCGCGCTCTGGTTCCTCACAGACAGCCACCTGATGACTGCTATCAAACGGCGGAGGGTCCGGCCGGCGCGAATCGTGGCCCCGGACAGTAGCCCGAGAGGTCCCGCAAGCGTGAAATGAGACACGTCAAGCTCGCAGGTGTGCGAGTCTGACCCCAAAGTGCGCCCCGAATTTGGATAGTAGTCACGTGGTGGCTAGACGTGACCTCGGCAACCGATTCGGGCCGATACCAGTCACGTGGTGGCTAGACGTGACCCCGCGACCCGCCCGCGACCCGCGCCCGCCGTTGGCCCGCGGCCGCCGCGACCCGCGCCATGCGCCCGCGCCCGCCATCGCAGGCCCGCGCCCGCCGGTGGCCGACAAGTAGCTCGGGCCCGCAGTCAGGCGCGCAGACGCCTCCGCCGGTGCAGCCACACGACCACAGCCACGAGGGCAATTGCCGCCCCGGCCGAGTCGATGCCGACGTCCACCGGTGAGGCGTGGCGGCCCGCCGTGAACGATTGGTGGAACTCGTCGCTGGCCGCATAGGCGATCGTCACAAGCAGGCTCCAGGCTATGGTTCGGTGCACACCTGACCACCCGAGGGCGCGCCACAGCAGCACGGCAAGGATGCCGAAGGCGGCCATGTGGCCGGCCTTGCGGAGGATGAAGTCCAGGTCGTCGGCCTGAGCTACGCGCAGATTGGGCGTGGCCGACAGAGCGAAGATGACAGCCGCCCAGACGACGACCGGCAACCACACCACGAAGATCGCGAGCGGCCGGCGGAGACGTGTCACCCAGCCGCCCAGACGACGACCGGCAACCACACCACGAAGATCGCGAGCGGCCGGGTTCGGAGACGTTTCACCAAAGCGTGCCGTCGGACGTCCTCGCCAGGCAAAATCAGTCCGAGCCGCCCGGCAACTCGAAGCGCATCAAGCGCCAGACCGCCAGGGACAGTGATACGGCCACCAGAACCCCGGCCAGGATGAAGGCCGTGTCGGGCGACAGCCGCGACTCCTGAACCGGCAGTTGGTAGATGGCGTTGGCGGCACCTAGGGCGTACTGCCGGATCGAGAGATTGGCGATGCCCGGCAGCATGAACGAGAGTGCGCCCTCCCAGACGAGCATGTAGCCGACGCCGATCACTAGCGCCCGCCGAGTGAAGAGGCTCACGGCGAGGAAGAGCGACGCGTAACAGACCGATCCGACCACGATCCCCAGAACCTGCGCCTCGGCCGCCTTCACGCCGTCCGCCCCGAGGGGAGCCAGGTCAATGGCCCCCGCCAGAGCCATCGAAGCACCCGATAGAGCGATGGAGACAGTCATTACGGCGACGGCCTTGGCCAGGACGACCATCCATCGAGGCACGGGCTTGGCCAACAGATAGACGATCGTGCCGTCGTCGATTTCTGCCCCAAACGCCCCCGAGCCAAAGAGGATAGCCACCAGAGGCATCAGGATCGAGATCGCGATCGTGTCGAAGACGATCCGGGTGAAAGGCCCGATCTCCGTCTGACCGGCCGCCCGGAACAGCAGGGCGAGAAGCACCGGCAGGGCCGCCAACAGCAGCAGCCATATTGTCCGGCGACGGCCCATCAGCTGGCGCAGCGTGACCCTGAATATCTCAGGAACGGCGTTGATCGACGCCACCTGCGTGCTCCCCTTCATCGTCGAACCAGGTATTCGAAGACCTTCTCAAGCGACTCATCTTCTGAGAAGACGTCGGTGATTCGCACCCCAGCGGCACGGCTCGCGCCGGCGATCAAGCGGCGAAAAGCACCGAGCTGGGCGGTCTGCACCGAGCAGCCGGCCGGCGTCAGCTCGACCGCGAAGACGGCCGGATCGGCCATCAGCGCCGTGGCCAGCTTGCGATCATCGCTCGAGCGGATGGTGATCATGTGCGGCCGGTCGGTCATGAGGGCGCGAATGGCGTGGAAGTCACCCGATGCCGCCAGGCGGCCCGCAACCATGACCAGGATTTGCGTGCCGACCCTCTCGACCTCTTCGAGGATGTGGGACGAGAAGAGGATGGTTCGACCCTGGTCGGCCAACTGGCCGAGCAGATCCATCATCGCGATGCGCTGGCGCGGGTCCATGCCGTTGAACGGCTCATCGAGCAGAAGCACCTGCGGATCGTGGACGAGGGCACCGGCGACCTTGACTCGCTGCCGCATGCCTTTCGAATACGTCCCGATGGCGCGATTCATCGCGTCCTCGAGATCGACGCGTCGAATGGCCTCCAGGGCGGCCCGGTTCGCGTCCGGCAGGCCTTGCAGGCGAGCGTTAAAACGGACGTAGTCGAGGCCCGTGAGGAACGGGTAGACGGCCTCTCGCTCCGGTACGAGCCCGATCTGGCGATATACGCCGGGGTCGCGATGAGGATGGCGACCGAGGACCAGAACCTCGCCCGCGGACGGCGCCAGGAAGCCGGCGAGCATGTGCAGCAAAGTCGTCTTGCCGGCGCCATTCGGCCCGAGCAAACCCGTGACGCCGGGCCCAAGACCGAACGACACGTCGTTGACGGCCACGACGTTGCCATACCAGCGGGCAACGTGGCGGAGTTCAATGGCGGCAGGGGTGGCCTCGATCGTCACGCCGGCAGCCTCCGGTATCGGAAGAGGAGCATCAAGGTGAAGATGACGACGCTCATGAGCGCCACGACCACGTATGCATCGGCCGTTAGCGCGCCCGCGAACTTCCTGGGGTCGAGGACCTGCCCAAAGAACCAATCAGAAGCGCCGATGAGGGACGTGATGGGAGTCAGCGCGAACAGCTTGTCCGTCCAGGTCCAGTCACTGTTACGGCCGATTGCGGATATCGCCGACGGAACGGCCTCGGCCAGTAGAACATAGGCCACCAATGCGATCGCCGAGTAGGCCCGGCGGGACGAGAACGAGGACACGGTGAGGGACAGAGCCGACAGACCGGCGGCGATGAGGGCGCTGGCCGGTAGCGCCGGCAGGGCCTTCGGCAGCTCGTCACCGATCGCCTTGAAGGTGTCCGGCTGCATCAGGATGTCGCCCACGAAGAGGGCCACGCACGGCACTATCAGAAGTAGGAACAGCGCTGCCGCCAGGGACCCCAACCGCGCCAGGGCGTAGTCGACGCGACTCAGCGACCTGGTGAAATAGAGCGGCAGGACATGGTATCGCTGGTCGCGGCAGACCAGCTCAGGCGCCTGTGCGACACAGAAAAAGACCACGAGGAAGGAGAACGTGCCGAAGTAGCTGCGATAGGTCAGGAGCTGGGTCTCGCTGCCGGAACTGATCTGTTGGGCGATCACAGACGCGAAGGCCAGCTGAAAGAGTGCCGGCAGGGCGTAGAGCCCGGCCAAAATGAACGGCGCGGCCTTGGCCGACATTGGCCGGCCGAAACCCCATACGCCGCGGAAGCTCTCCACAAACAGGGACCACATGGCCCAGGCGCGGCCGCGACGGGGACCCTCATAGTGCCGGTAACCGAGGTCGTAGATGCTGCCGGCGGGCGAGCTGGCAGTCACGGGGCTGGGCGAGTTCATCGGGCCACCTGTTCCGGCGCAGTGTCGCGGAATAGGTCCTCCAGGCGGCCGCGCTCCTGTTGCATCCGCACCAGCGGCAGAGCCAGATCCGCCACGGCGTCTCTCACCGTGTCGTACAAAGCGTCGCTCTCTATCGCGACGAGGACGCGACTGCCGTCCTGTCGGGCCCGTGCCCCTGTGGCGGCGAGAGCGGCCACCAGCTGATCGGCGCCCTCCTCGACCTCGATCGCCAGGACCGGCGTCCGCTGAGTGAAGTGCGAAATCGGCGCCGCGCTCAAGAGATGGCCGGCGTCGATCGCGAGGAGATAAGTGCAGACCTGCTCGATCTCGCCCAGAAGGTGGCTCGCAACCACCACCGTGATCCCGAAATCGGTGCCCGTCCGCTTGATCAGGTCGAGCATCTCTTCCCGGCCGCTGGGGTCGAGGCCGTTCGTGGGCTCGTCGAGGAGCAGAACCTTGGGGTCGTGGACCAGGGCCTGGGCCAACTTGACGCGCTGCTTCATGCCCGTGGAATAGCCGCCGATCTGGCGGTAGCGCTCCTCGTACAAACCCACGTGCCGCAGCACTTCGGCCGTTCTTTCGCGAGCGGCTGTGCGGGGCAGCCCGGAAATGCGGGCCATGTGGGTCACGAACTCAGTCGCGCCGACGTCGGGCGGCAGACAGTCGTGTTCGGGCATGTAGCCCACGACTTGCCGGATTCCACGCGTTTCGCGGACGGTGTCCATGCCCAGGACCGAGGCACTGCCGCTGGTTGGGGTCAGAATGCCAAGCAGGATCTTGAGGAGCGTGCTCTTGCCCGCGCCATTTGCTCCCACGAGCCCGATGATGCCCGGCTCAACCGTCAGGTCGAGCTTCTCGAGGGCCTTGACCTGTCCATAGTGTTTGGTAAGGCCCGAGGCCTCAATCAGCGCCATTGTTGGATTATGCCGTCTCCGCGTCGGCCGTGAGTCCTCCTTTGGACTGCATAGGCGCCAGGCGCCTACCCGCGCCCCACCACGACGGCTGCTTGACGTCTGGAGCTCCCAATCGGATAATCGGGAAAAGGCGAACGCAACGATGCGCTGCCGCGACAGCTCCGCCCGAGGCACCCGAATGAAGCGGCTCGAGAAAGCTCAGACACCGGCCGAGGCCCGCGCCCTGCGACTGCTCCGCGCCCTCGGCTCGCCGGTCCGCCTTCGGATCGTCGAGATCGTGGCCGAGCGCAAGGACTGCACCGCGTCGCAACTCGCCGAGGAGTTGGGGCTGGCCCAGTCCAGCCTGTTCGAGCACCTCAACGCCCTGCGAGAGGCCGGCCTTGTGGAGGCGAGCGGCGAGGGGCCGAATCGCTACTACGGTCTCGATCCCACCGTGCTCGACTCGCTGGCCGCGTATCTCGGCGGCGTCGGGGGCCGGACCCGAGGCTGGGCCTCCCCTGCCCCGGCGTCTGTCGGCAGCACGGGCGTCGCCATTCGTGACGCAGGCCTCGACGACGCCCCGGGTATCGCCCGGATCTACAACCAGGGAATAGAGGATCGGACCGCAACCCTGGAGACGCAGCTTCGATCGCCGGAGGAGCGGGCCGAATGGCTGGCCTCCCACGACGCGCGCCACCCGGTCCTGCTGGCCGTGGACTCGGCCGGCGCAGCCGCGGGCTGGGCTTCCATCAATCGCTTCAACCCGCGAGCCGTGTACGACCAGGTGGCTGACATTTCGGTCTTCGTCGGACGAGACTCCCGTGGCCGCGGCGTTGACGATGTGATGTTGACCGCCCTGGAGGCTCGGGCGAGATCTATTGGCTACCACAAGATGGTGCTGGCGGCCTTTCCGACGAACGGGCCAGGGATGCGTCTGTACCACCGCCACGGATTCATCCCGGTCGGCACGTACCACGAGCAAGGAATGCTGGAGGGCCGCTGGGTGGACGTGGTGGTGATGGAAAAGATGCTCGGCTGACGCTGCCCCTACCGCCGCCGAGTAGTCGTCCCGAGCCACCCTTGATGAGGCAATCCCCAGACCACCCGGCCGCTTTGGGGTCACGTTGCGGCCCTGGACGGAGCCGTGCGTCCGTTTGGGCCACTCCGGCAGCGTGTTCTTTTGTTACGCTGCCGAAGCTCTTAGATCGAAGGAGGAGCCTTGATGCCCGCCGCAATCGATACCAGCAAGCTCACCAAGTTCTACGGCAAGTCGCGCGGGGTCATTGACGTCGATCTGCTCGTGGAAACAGGCCAGGTCTTCGGGTTCCTGGGACCGAATGGATCCGGCAAGTCGACGACGATCCGCGTGCTGCTTGACCTGATCCGGCCGACATCCGGGTCTGCCCGTGTCCTGGGCCTGGACGCGCATCGGGACCGCCTCGAAATTGATCGGCGAGTCAGCTACGTGCCCGGCGAGCTGTCGCTGTATCCCGAGTTGACCGGCAGCCAGCTCCTGACCTACCTGGCCAATCTCAAGGGCGGGGTCGACAGCGCCTACCGCGACAGCTTGATCGAGCGGCTCGAACTCGATCCCAGCAAGCGGACCAAGAGCTTGTCCCGCGGCAACAAACAGAAGGTGGGGCTCGTCGCAGCCTTCATGAGCAAGCCTGAGCTACTCATACTCGATGAGCCGACCGCAGGCCTGGACCCTTTCGTCCAACTCGAATTCGAGCACCTCTGCGAAGAGGCGCGAGACGACGGCAGAACCGTGTTCATCTCGTCGCACCAGCTGCCGGAAGTCGAGCATCTATGCGACCGAGTCGGGATCATTCGCGAGGGCCGACTGCTTGCCGTTGAGGCAATCTCGTCTCTCAAGGAGCGAGCTCTTCGACGGCTTGAAATCGAGTTCGGGAGCGATGTCTCGGTCGAGACATTCGGCGGCCTTCCGGGGATCATCGACATCCGCATGGACGACCGTGTCCTCAAGTGCACCGTCCAGGGCAGCCTGGATGGATTGATCAAGACCGCCGCCCGCTTCGAGGTCCGGAACGTCCGGACCGTCGAGACAAGCCTCGAGGAGATCTTTATGGCCTACTACGGGTCGGGCGACGCCGGCAAGGAGGCGGGCCATGCTGCTGCGTAACGTCTTCACCAAGACGGTCCGCGATCTGCGCTGGCCGACATTCTGGGTTTCCCTGGGCATGGGCGGGATGACCGGCTACTTCGCCCTTCTCTTCCCCACCTACGCCAAGATCGTCGACCTCAACGCCATCCTCGAGAAGATGGGGCCGGCAGCCAAGCTGATGGGCGCCAGCCTGGGCGACGCCAGCACCCTCATCGGCTTCCTTCACATCGAGCTGTTTTCGATGATCCTGCCGGCTCTGATGGTCGCCTACGCCGCAGGCATGGCCAGCGGCTTCACGGCCGGGGAGGAGTCGCGCGGCACCATCGACGTTCTGCTCTCCTACCCGGTCTCCCGCCGTCGCCTCGTCCTGGAGAAGACCGCGGCTGTGGTCCTCGGCTGCATCGTTGCCGCCCTCGCGGTCTGGATCTTCGCCGTTGCCGGAGCCGCGGCCAGCGCCAGCGATCTGCCCTGGGACAAGCTCGCGGCAGCCCTGGCAATGCTGGTCCTGCTCGGGCTGGCGTTCGGGGCAATAGCCCTGGCAGTTTCGGCGGCAACGGGCAATCGAGGCGCGGCTATTGGGTTCGCGGTCGGATTGATGGTGGTGATGTACCTCGTGGACGCGCTGGCGGCGATCGTCGATAGTCTTGCTGTCGTCCGACCACTGTCGCTCTTCCGGTACTACATGGGCGGCGATCCACTCCGCAATGGGATCAGCATCCCGGACGCAAGTGTGCTGGCGGCGGTCGCAGTCGCGTTTCTGGCCCTGGCTTTGGTCTTGTTCGAGCGGCGGGATCTGGCCGCATAGCAAGGTGGCGGCCAGCCCAAAAGGGTAGATAATGCAGTCGAGCACTTAGCGTTTATCACTCGCGCAGTGAGAAGCTCGACATGCCCGACCGCCCGGCTCAGACGAACAGCGACTCCGACTTCCACGGCTACCTCGCCCGCAACCTGTCGGATGCCTATAGGCTGGCCGTTATCGCCCTCGACAACCCGATCGTGACCCAGGCCGTTGTCCACGATGCGATCACGTCCGCCTGGATTTCGACTCAGGCCGGGTCTGAGCCCGACGCGGACGACGCATTTCGCCGCCGACTGGATGCCGCCACGGCGGCGGCGATTCGCGGGGCCGGACCAACGAGAGAAGCCGGCGATACCGATCCGCTCGAGGCCGCGATCGCCGGACTGAGCCCGGAGTTGCAACTCGTACTGCTGCGCTCGTTCGGACCGTGGCAATCACCGCGCGCAGTCGGCGACGACGCGTTTCGGGCGCTGGCTGCGCGAATGGGCGGGGACGGTGCCGCGACTGCCCCGGCCGGCGACTTGGAGCTGCGGCTTCGGGCGCTATACGACGCCCGAGACCCCGGCGCGCCCGCCCCACTGCAGCTGCGGATGAGGCTTCAGCAGGACCAGGACCGGGCTGGGGCCGCT
Source organism: Chloroflexota bacterium (assembly GCA_043739665.1). GTDB lineage: Bacteria > Chloroflexota > Limnocylindria > Limnocylindrales > CSP1-4 > Fen-1039. Next base: position 9,019 of record JAYUDR010000295.1, on the reverse strand, counting down.
GAGATCGCGGCAGTGGCCGGTCGAACCCGCCGCCAGCGTAGATCGGGTTGGGCCTTCGGTTTCAACGTCTTCCTGGGGCTGGCGGTCATTATCCTGGCCATTGCCCTCGCCAGCGTCGTGGACGTGCGGGCGAGCTCGGTGGCCAGTGCAGACCCGACCGGCGACCCCGCCTTGCCGCTGACGATCTCCGACGTGGCCGTCGTGCAGCGGAACATTGAGGGCCCCGGCATCCACGTCGCGGCCACGCAGCGAACATTCATCGCCGCGTTCCCGGCCGCGCCGCTGTGGCATACGTCTGACAGGCAGTGCCTGGCGGACGTGGTGGGCACGATCAACTGGGACGGCAGCGCGTCCTGGGTCGGCCAACGCGCCGGTCACGTCGAAACGCTCGCGGGCGACCCATCTTCCATGAGCGCATACATCGCCGGACCGGGCACGTACTGCCAGCTCGGGCAATACGTCAGCTCCAACGGTGGCGTGACATGGAGTGCTGGCCCGCTGCCGGGCAACCCCGCGTCCAGCCCAACCTGGCTGGCCTTCGACCCTGCCCGTGCCCACACTCTTCTCGCCTATGCGGCTGGGACGCTTTCGACCAGCATCGACTCGGGAACGAAATGGACCGCCCGCCAATCGGGCGTCGTGCCCCTCGCCTTTGACTCGACCGGACGGCTGGTGGGCTGGACCGCCGGCAGACTGCTCGAGTCCCTGGACGAGGGAGCATCCTGGCAGGAGACCGGTCCGGGTCCTGCCGAGCGGCCGGATACAGCGGGCGCGACCTCGAGCGGCGTGTTCATCGGGGCGAAAGATGGGCTGTGGTGGTACCCGCTGACCGCTGCTCCGAGCCGCCTTCAATCAGGCAGTGTCTTCTCGATCGCCACCCTGGGCGACGACGCCCTGGTGCTCGGAGCCGATGCGGCCGGACGCCCCTGGCTCGGCACGGCCAACAACGCGAACCCTGGGTTCTCGTTGACTTCGCTCCCAACCGAACTGGCAGCGCTCCAGATCTCCGGTGGTGAAGTGGCGGTCAACGACAGTGGCGCGGTGGTCGCATTCTCGGGCGCCGCGTCGGCCATCGCCTTCGTCACGTTCCTCTATTAGCGCTGCCCGGCCATTGCTGCCGGCCCGACGGGTTCGTTCCCATCCGGTATCCGTCGCGCAACCTGACAGCAACCGATCAAGGCACGAAGCACAACCGCGGCGCCGCCAAAGTGTCGCCCTCGCAATACTGAATTCCGGCACCGCATGGCCGATCCTTCGCTCAGGCACGGCAGCCACCGGTCGATCGGCGATCGGGTACAGGAAGTGGCTGTGCTGATACAGGAGGATCAGGATGGCCGCCGCGCCAGCGACCGAAATGAAGCGAACCCTGACGATGACCGGGCTTACGATCAATGCCATGGCACTCATTGCGCCGGGGGCGTTTCTGTGGACGACATTTCAGGCTCAGGTCGTCCAGCAGAACGGTGGGGCGACCACCGCGTTTGACATGGTCCCCGGTCTGTTGTTCGTTCTCGTTCTAGCCTTCTTGACGGCGCTTTCGTATTCGGAACTCGCCAATCTCTACCCCGAGGCAGGGGCGGGTTCCTCTTACTACTTCGCCGAAGCCGCGTTCTTGGGGCGCGAAGAGCAGATCCACTACAAGTTCGCCAGGCTGGCGAAGTTTATAGTCGGCTGGATCTCACATCTCTACTACTGGATCTACCCGGGCATCATGGTTGCGTTCACCGCGACTCTGCTCGTGTTCATCCTTGGCCAGTTCGGCATCATCCTTAACCAGCCGCTTGAGATCGGGTCCGCCTTTGTCTTCTCTGCAATCGTTGGCCTGATCGCCTATCGCGGTATTTCTGGCTCGACGATGACGGCCGTCGTGATCAACGCGATCCAGTTGACCGCTCTGGTTGCCTTCGCCATTCTGGCGATTGCCTTCCGGATGACCCATCCGGATCTTGCCTACGCTCATTCGGGCCTGGGATCGGTCGTTCTGCCGCACAACATCACGAACGTTATCTTCCAGGGCACCATCGCCATCCTGCTTCTGGTCGGCTTTGAGTCCGTGACCGCCCTCGGCGGTGAGGCGATCAACCCCAAGCGCGACGTGCGTCGCGCAATCCTGCTCTCCCTGGCCATCCAGGGCGGAGTCGCGTACATCATCGAGTACGTCGCTGCGAACTTCTTCGTGAACTCGGCGACCGTCTCAACCGCTTCCGACGGGTACGCTGCGGCAGCCGCTTCGCCCGCGCCTATCGCCGACATGATTCGGCAGATCGGCGACACGATGCTGGGCGGCACGGGCTTCCCTCTCGTGATCATCCTGGCCGCCACCGTACTGATCGCTCTTGTCGGGACCACGCTGGCCTGCCTCAACACGGGCGTTCGCATCACCTATGTCATGGGCCGAGACAAGGAAGTTCCCGGCATCCTCGGGATGCTCCATTTCCGCCACGCGACTCCCCACTACGGCGTTATCGCCCTTGCCATCGTCTCGGCAGTGCTGGGCGGATATGCCGTCCTCTCGGCAGACAACCTTCTCCAGATCACGCTCGCCAGTAACACCGGCACCTTCCTCGTGTACGGCATGACTTGTGCGCTCGTGCTCGTTGCATTCGGTCACCATCACAAGAGAAACTTCATCAGGCACGTGGTCGTGCCAGTGCTCGGTCTTCTCGCAAATGTCGGCATGCTCATTGGCATTGTCTACATGAGCGTTTCGTCAGGTGGTGCAACGCAAACCGACACACTCATCGCCCTCGCTATCGTGGGGGTGTGGATCGTGATCGGAGCTGTCTGGCTAGTGCTGAACTCCGCGGGCAGCAACAAGAGCCTGTTGGTCAGGCCACCGCTGATCACCAGCCCCGAACGTTAGCCATCCAGGATCCGTAAGACTGAGACCGCTCGCTGGCAGGGCTCCCGCCGAGGCGCGAGGTAGGAGTCCCGCCGCGACGCGGTCTCAAGCATCTCGAGGCAGAGATGATCCCCGCCACACCAGCCCCGATTCCTGACACCATATGTCAGCTGTGAGTACTGCCCTCGCCGTCGAATATGCCGGCGTGACCGTGATCGGCCACGTCCGCGATCACAACGAGGACCGACTTGGCTGGGTCGCCCTCGACGGCGAGCCGCCATACGTGACACCGCCGGCAGAGCACACCATCGGAGAGTCGAAGGCTCAATCGGGCGTCGGCTTCGTATTCGCCGTCGCCGATGGCCTCGGCGGCTACGGCGGCGGCGACATAGCCTCCGGCATGGCTGTCGAGGCCAGCCTGGCCCAGGCGCAACAGAGCCTGGCCGGGGGTGGCCGGGTTGCGGGGACGCTGCGCGACGCCTTCAACCGAGCCAATCATGAGATCCTCGACGCCGCGATCACCGGCCGAGGAGGCCGCAAGATGCAATCCACCCTCAGCGCCCTCGTCATCACACCGGGCGAAGCCCATTTGGGCCACGTGGGTGACAGCCGAATCTACCGCCGCCGAGAAGGCGAACTGGAGCTGCTCACGGCCGACCACAGCCAGGTCATGGAACTACTCAGGCTGCACATCATTTCGCCCGAGCAGGCCGTCGACCACCCCGCCCGCTACGCTTTGACCCGCTCGGTCGGGGGCGATATCACCGTCCGGACCGACATCAGAAACGAGAGCCTCGACGCTGACGACGTCTTCCTCCTCTGCTCCGACGGGCTTTGGAGCAACGTCACATCGAGCGAAATCTCGAAGGCGATGGATCGCTCCCCCGCCGAAGCCTGCCAGTTGCTGGTTGACCTCGCCCTGGGTCGGGGCGGCGACGATAATGCGACAGCCATGGCAATCCGCGTTCGAGCGGCCGGGCAACGACCGGAGGCACCCCAGGGCTGGCGGAGGCTGTTCTCATGACCACGACCGAGTTGCAGCCGGGTGCAAAACTCGATCAATTCACGATCGTCAAGGCCATCGGCCAAGGGGCCTTCAGCGAGGTCTTCCTGGCCGAGGATCCAAGCGGCCAACAGGTCGTCCTCAAGTGCCCCCACGAGTCGATCATGGGCGACGTGGCGACGTTCGACCGCTTCCGTCGCGAGGTGGACATCGCCCGCCACCTCCACCACCCCGGCATCCAGCGCCCCATCGAGTTCACCGACAACCGCAGCCGGCCGTATATGGTTATGGAGTATGTCGAAGGGGAGACGCTCCGAGCCACGCTCAGTCGCGAGAAGAAGCTGTCGGTGGAAAAGGCCGTGGACTTCGGGCAGCAGCTGGCCGCGGCAATGGCATACGCCCACTCCCAGGGCGTCGTCCATCGCGACCTCAAGCCGGAAAACGTGCTGGTGACTCCTGACGGCCGCCTGGTTGTAACCGACTTCGGTGTGGCCTTGATGGCGGGCGCACGGCGCCTGACGTGGCGCTGGTTTTCCACGGCCCTTGGAACGCCGGACTACATGTCCCCCGAGCAGATCCAGGGCAAACGGGGCGATGCCCGGACGGACGTGTATGCCATCGGTGTCATGCTGTACGAGATGCTGGCCGGGCGCGTGCCCTGGGAGGGCGACAATGCCTTATCCGTGATGAGCCAGCACATCAACGCGACAGTGCCGCCCCTCCACGAGCTGAACTCGGCGGTTCCGCCGCCAATCGATGGCATCGTTCGGAAGGCTGTGCGAAGGTCTCCGGACGAACGCTACGAGGACGCCACCTCGCTGCGCTACGACCTGGAGCACTGGCGTGATCTGCCGCTATCGCAGTTCATTTTTGGCGATGAGGCAACCATCGCCGCGCCTGCCAATTCTGATCTCCGACTGGTTCTGCTCATCTTCGCAATCAGCGCAGCTTTCCTAACCGCCAGCGTGTTCATTGTCGTGCTGGCGTACTTCATCGGCCATGCCCACTAGTAGCCGCGCCGGCGCCCCCGGCCCGCACGGGAGGGACGACATGCCTCACACAACCGGACACACGCCAGACAAAGGATCGGGCCATGCGGGGCCACGCCGTGTGGGTCCCGAAGGCGAGCACAGCACGATCGGGACTGGGGGCTGGACCGGGTCGCCCGACGAAGTCGACCGCCATGCAATTGAGCGAATCTTGGCCAGCATCCGCGATGCGGGCATCCAGCAGGTGGAGCTGCAGTTCGCCGATGTCACGGGCGCCGTAAAGACTGTGGCCATTCCGGCCCGGCGCATGCAGGCGGTCCTTGCCGACGGCGAGTGGTTTGACGGGTCGGCCATCGAGGGCCTCGCCCGCGAGGTCGAGTCGGACATGTACCTGCGCCCGGACCCCACGACCTTCTCGATCATGGAGCCGGCCGGGGTACCGTGCGCGCGGCTTATCTGCGAGGTCCTCAAGCCCACCGGCGAACCCTATCCGGGCGACGGGCGGCGCGCCTTGCGCTCCCTCCTTGATCAGGCCGAGTCCGCCGGGCTGGGCTATCTGGTAGCCCCAGAGATCGAATTCTTCCTCTTCCCCGAGGGTGGAATCGGACCTCTGGCCGACGATCCCAGCAGCTATTTCGAGCGCAGCCGCGGCCGCTCCCGTCAGGTGGAGCTAGAGATCGTCGCCAGCCTCGAAACTATGGGCATCCGTATCGAGTCGAGCCATCACGAGGTGGCCAGCGGCCAGTTCGAGCTGGACCTCCCGCTCCTGCCCGCCCTCGTCGCGGCCGACACCGTGACCACTCTCAAGTCGGCGGTCAAGGAGCTTGCCCGCGAGCGCGGCATGCAGGCTACGTTCATGCCCAAACCGCGTTCCGACGCGGCCGGTTCGGGCATGCACACCCACCAGGTGCTGGTCGACCGAGCCGGCCGCTCGGTCTTCGACGACCCGGAGGATCCGTACGGCCTGTCGAGCATCGCCAAAGCTTTCCTGGCGGGCCAGCTAGAACACGCACCCGGCATGTGCGCCCTGGTGGCTCCGGTTGTGAACTCGTACAAGAGACTCGTGCCCGGATACGAGGCCCCCGTTGCCGGCAGCTGGGGCCGCCACAGCCGCGGCGCCCTTATCCGCGTGCCAACGCCGATTCGCCAGCAGGCAGCGATGGGAGAGGTCTTCGGAACACGCCTGGAGCTACGCCTGCCCGACCCAAGCTGCAACCCATACCTGGCCTTCACCGCCATGCTGGCCGCGGGCCTCGACGGCCTCGACCGCGGCTGCGAGTTGGGGCCGCCGCTCGAGGAGCTGGAACATGGCTTCGGCGGCAGCGGCCACAGCGTGACCAAGCCCCTGCCGGCGTCGCTGGGAGAGGCTCTGGTAGCCCTAGAAGACGATGACGTCATCACGGCCGCCCTGGGCAGCGAGTTGATCGAACTCTTCCACTCGGCCAAGACACTGGAATGGGAGGCCTATCGCCGTCAGGTCACCCCCTGGGAGACAGACACCTACTTCCAACGCTGCTAGGAGCGTACGAGCGTCGCTGCCAGGAGCGTACGAGGGTCGCTGCCAGGAGCGTACGAGCGTCGCTGCCAGGAGCGTACGAGCGTCGCAACTTTTCGAGTCAATCCAGCCTGGGACGACTTCGGCGCGCTGCTGTAGTGTCGAGGGGTTCAACCCGCGTCTGCCGGAGTCGGAGGAATTGGGTGCGCGTTTCGATCGGAATAGACCTCGGCTCATCGAGGATCAAGCTGCTGGCGCTCGACGAAGCCGGCGAGTGTCTGGGCGTGACCATGGCGTCCTACGCCACGGAGTCTCGAGGGGCGGGCTACGCCGAGCAGAACCCTGATCGCTGGTGGGACGCCCTGCGGTTGGCGATGTCAGATCTTCTGGCCCGACCCACACTCCGAGGCGCAAGCGTGATCGCCCTGGGTCTCACAGGCCAGATGCACGGCGCGGTTTTCCTCGACGACAAAGGCGTGGCGCTTCGACCAGCCCTCATGTGGTCGGACGGACGGGCTGAGGCCGAAGCCGCCGAGATCGAGAAGAGGATCCCGCGCGACGAGCTGGTCGCCCGCACCGGCAACCGCTCCAATGTCAGCTTCACGGCTCCAAAGATAATGTGGGTCGCCCGCAACGAGCCCGAGATCATGGCTAACGCGCGCTGGATAGTCCAACCCAAAGACGCCCTGCGGACGCACCTTACAGGCGACGTCGCGAGCGACGTATCTGACGCATCGGCCACACTACTGTTCGATCTGGGCGCGCGAGTCTGGTCCGACGATATCTGCCGGCGCCTTGAGATCGATCGAAACAAACTTGCCCCGCTGTTCGAATCGGAAACGCCTGCCGGCGTGCTTCGTGATGACGCAGCCCGGGCGCTGGGCCTTCCGGCAGGAATCGTGGTGGCCATCGGCGGGGCGGACGCGCCGGCCGCGGCACTCGGCTTGGGCCTGGCCCGGCAGGAGGACGCCAACGGCACGGTCCTCATCTCGCTCGGTACTGGCGGCCAGGTGCTGGCACCCGTGGCGGAACCGAAGATAGACCCGGAGGGTCGACTGCACGCTCTGGCACACGTCGTGCCCGGCCAGTGGTGCGTTATGGCCGCCATTCTTTCGGCAGCCGCATCGCTTGACTGGGCAGTCCGACTGCTCCGGCCCGACGATCCCAACGGCGCCCGCGAGCTGCTGGCTGCCGCCGCCAAGGTTCCGGCCGGCAGCGATGGGTTGCTCTTCCTGCCGTACCTGCGGGGCGAGCGGACGCCGCATTTCGACCCTTCGGCGAGCGGCGCCCTGGTTGGACTGCGGATCGGCCACGGGCCTGCCGAGGTGACGCGGGCCGTCCTTGAGGGAGTCGCTTACGCCCTCGGCGAGGGCCTGGACCTGATGCGCGACCTGGGAGTGAAGGCCGAGGCCGGGGTCGTAGCCGGCGGCGGCGTGAACCGCCTGTGGCAGCAGATTCTCGCCGACGTCCTCAACATGCCGGTCGCGCTCGGAGCCACGGAGCACGCTTCGGCAAGAGGCGCGGCCGTCTTGGGCGCGGTGGCCGCCGGCGTAATTCCTTCCACCACGCAGGGAGTTCCGCCGCTGCCTTCTCACACTCGACTGATGGAGCCCCAACCGGCCAATGTCAAGCTCTACGCGGAGGTCTCCGCCACATACCGCGAGCTGTACGGGCGGCTGCCGCGCAACTAAGCAGCAGCCGGCGGTTGCCGCGCAACTAAGCAGCAGCCGGCGGTTGCCGCGCAACTGAACGGGCGAAACTGAGTAGTCCCCGGCGGAGGCCCGACTCGGGCGACCCAACCTACCAGCGCTGGTGGACGAGGGGTTGGATGCGCTCCTCGTACATGACCCGGATGCGCTCGAGCGTGGCCGGCGGAATGGCCGCCAGGTCAGCCGCTGCCGCATTCGCCTTCGCTTGCTCAGGCGACTTTGCGCCCGGGATCGCGGCCGTCACCCCGTCGAACATCAGAATCCAGCGTAGGGCCGTCTGGGCCATCGTGGCGCCAGCCGGCACGAGGTTCCGCAGCTCCTCCACGAACGCCAGACCTGCGTCGTAGTCAACCCCCGCGAACGTCTCGCCCACGTCGAAAGCCTCGCCGTGGCGGTTGTAGGAGCGATGGTCGGCGGCATCGAAGGAGGTCTGCTTGCTCATCTTGCCGGTGAGCAAGCCCGACGCCATCGGGACTCGGGCAAGGACGCCAACATCACGGCGTTTCGCTTCGGCGAGGAAGTGGTCGGCGGGACGCTGCCGGAGCATGTTGAAGATGATCTGGATTGAGGCCACACCCGGATACTCGATGGCCTTGAGCCCTTCCTCTACACGCTCGACGCTGACGCCATAGTTGGCGATCGCACCCGCGGCCACCAGGTCGTCGAGGGCGGCAAAGATTTCGGGGCGGTAGTAGATGTCGGTTGGCAGGCAGTGGAGCTGGACGAGATCCAGGCGATCCAGGCCGAGGTTGTCACGGCTTCTGTCAGCCCACGCCCGGAACGCTTCGGGCGTGTACTGCGCCAGTTCGAGTGGCACGCGACGGCCCATCTTCGTGGCGACGAAGAAGCGCTCCCCGCTTCGCTCGCGTAGGAATTGGCCGATCACCCTCTCGCTGCGCCCGTCGCCATAAACGTCGGCCGTATCGATCAGAGTGACGCCGGCGTCTGCGGCGGCATGGAGCGCCCGTAGGCTCTCGGCGT
>JAYUDR010000294.1:0-7751 GCA_043739665.1 Chloroflexota bacterium | reverse complement strand
CGCGACCACCAACAACTCGTAGCGATGTCGTTTGGCGCCGGGTAAGCGAGCGTAGGTACCCTTTGCTCGCCAACAGATACCCAGGCCACGCGCCGCAGCCTGCCAAAACCTCGACTTTGTGGCCAGAACCGCCCTCAACTGACGGCCGCCAAACCGGGCAACCGCCCCGAATGCTAGAATCAACGCCTCCTGAACGACCGAAATGGGGACCTGATTGGGCCAGATCATCGCCTGCGCGAACCAGAAAGGTGGCGTCGGCAAGACGACGACGGTAGTCAACCTATCCACCTACCTGGCGCTTGCCGGCGACAGGGTGCTCGTTATCGACCTTGACCCCCAGGGCAACACGACGAGCGGCTTCGGCCTGGACCGGGGCCAGATCCAGCACTCCGTGTACGAGGCGATCATCGAGGACGCCCCCGTTGCAGACTTGGTTATCCAGACGAGCATCCCGGGCCTCGCAATCGTTCCCTCGTCGATCTCGCTGGCCGGCGCCGAGGTCGAGTTGGCGCCATTACCGCAGCGTGAGCGCCGCCTTGCGCGTATTTTGAGCGACCTGATAGCCGTTTACGACTATATCCTCCTCGACTGCCCGCCTTCTCTCGGACTTCTCACTGTCAACGCCCTCACTGCGGCAGACGCGGTCATCATTCCTATCCAGTGTGAGTACTATGCGCTTGAGGGCCTCTCGCAGCTGATTGCCACCATCAACCTGGTTCGGAACCACCTCAACCCTGACCTTGCGATCAAGGGCGTGGTCCTGACCATGTACGACCCACGCACCAATCTGTCGACTGAGGTTGATGCCGAGGTCAGGAAGCATCTCGGCGCGACGGTCTTCGATACGGTCATCCCGCGAAGCGTGCGTCTCTCCGAGGCTCCGAGTTACGGCCTTCCTATCGCCCTCTACCGGCCGGACTCCAAGGGAGCGCAGGCGTATGCGGAGCTTGCCGCCGAGCTGCGTGAGCGCGACGGCCGGTCTGAGCTCGGGGCCGACACAACCACCACCGGCCCCGATGCAACGGCTCCTTTGAACGGGAGTACGCGATGATTCCGCCCCATCCTGAGCGGCATTCGGGCCTGGGGCGTGGGCTGGCAGCGTTGATCCCGCAGGCGGTTTCTCTCGGCGTCGCTCCTCTGGAGATCCCGATCTCGCGTATCCGCGGCAATCCGTATCAGCCGCGGCAGCGAGTGGAGCAGAAGGCCCTCGAATCCCTGGCCGCCAGCATCGCCCTCCACGGCGTGCTGCAGCCGGTTATCGTCACCGAGATCCTGGACGGCTATCAGCTCATCGCCGGCGAGCGGCGAGTACGCGCCGCCCAAATGGCCGGCCTGGACCACATACCGGCAATCGTTCGCCAGTTCGCCGCGCGAGACCAACTGGCCGTGGCGATCGTTGAGAACGTCCAACGCGCTGACCTGAACGCCATGGAAGAGGCTCACGCCTACCGCCAGCTGGCCGACGAGTTCAATCTGACCCAGGACGAGATCGCCGCGCGCGTTGGTCGAGCCCGATCCACCGTCGCCAACACGCTGCGACTCCTGGACCTGGAGTCCTCCGTCCAGGAGGCCCTGGCAGAGGGCCACATAACTGAAGGCCACGCCCGCGCCCTGGCGGGAGCCTCACCCGCGGTGCAGCGACAACTCGCTGCTGCGGTTTCCGAGCGCGGACTCTCCGTCCGACAGACAGAAGAGCTGGTCCGACGCCTTCGCGAACGCCCCGCGACCAAACCCAAGACGGGACGCGACTCCGACGGGGAGACGGAGAGCCTGGAGGAAGACCTCCGCCAAGCTCTTGGTACCAAGGTGCTCCTCGCTCGATCGCGGAAGGGCGGACGTATCGTTATCGAGTTCTACAGCGACGAAGAGTTCTCGCGCCTCTTCGACCGCCTCACCGGAGGAGTCTCTTGACGCAGGAAACCCCGAACCGCGCCGTCAACGGATCGGTCGACGGAGCAGCCAACGGATCGGCCCAATCGACGGCCGGACGCAAGGCTCGCAAGTCCCCCGCCAGCGACTACAACGCCGAGAGCATCCAGGTTCTCGAGGGCCTCGATCCTGTTCGCCGACGCCCGGGCATGTTCATCGGCTCGACCGATGTCCGCGGCCTCCACCATCTCGTTTGGGAGGTCGTCGACAACTCGATAGACGAGGCCATGGCCGGATACGCTACCTGCGTCGAGGCCCGCATCCTCGACGATGGCTCGATCCGCGTGACGGACGACGGCCGAGGCGTGCCCGTCGGCCGCCACCCCAGCGGCAAGGACGCACTCGAGATCGTGCACACGGTTCTCCACGCCGGGTCCAAATTCGGCGGCGGCGGCTACAAGGTGTCGGGCGGCCTCCATGGCGTCGGCGTCAGCGTCGTGAATGCCCTGTCGATCTCGCTCCGTGTCGAGACCGCTCGAGACGGCGCGGTCTGGGCCCAGGAGTACTCGCGCGGCGTGCCTACCTCACCTGTCCGGAAACTCGGCCCGCAGGGTGATCGCAAGGGCACCACCACTACATTCCTGGCCGACCCAGAGGTCTTCGAGACGGTCGAGTTCAACTTCGACACCATCGCCCAGCGCCTGCGCGAGTCGGCTTACCTCAACAAGGGGCTCTGGATCCGGCTCATCGACGATCGGGCTGAGCGTGAACGTTCGTTCTATTTCGAGGGTGGCCTCATCTCGTTTGTCCGTCACCTGAACAGGAACAAGGAGCCCCTCCACAGCCGCCCGATCTACGTCGAGCGGCGAGAGAACTCCACCACGATCGAGGTCGCGCTCCAATACAACGACACATACGCGGAGAACGTCTTCAGCTTCGCGAACAACATCAACACGGTGGACGGCGGGTCGCACCTCACCGGCTTCCGGGCCGCTCTCACGCGATCGCTCAATGACTACGCCCGGCGGGCCAGCATCCTCAAGGACAACGACGCGAATCTCTCGGGCGAGGACGTCCGCGAGGGCTTGACGGCCGTCATCAGCGTCAAACTGGTCGAGCCGCAATTCGAAGGCCAGACCAAGGCCAAGCTCGGCAACCCCGAGATCAAAGGGCAGGTCGAGGCCGCCGTAACCGAAGGAATAGGGCAATACCTCGACGAGAACCCGTCTGACGGCCGGCGGATGATCGAGAAGTCGCTGACGGCGGCCCGCGCCCGCGAGGCGGCACGCAAGGCCCGCGACCTCGTCATCCGCAAGGGCGCCCTCGAAGGTATGGCGCTGCCGGGCAAGCTGGCCGACTGCCAGGAGCGCGATCCCGCCAAGAGCGAGGTCTACCTGGTCGAAGGCGACTCCGCCGGTGGCTCGGCCAAGCAGGGCCGCGACCGCCGCTTCCAGGCGATCCTGCCGCTCCGAGGAAAGATCCTCAACGTCGAGAAGGCGCGCCTGGACAGAATCGTCTCCAGCGAGAACCTGCGGCCACTGGTTATCGCCCTTGGCGCCGGCATCGGCGACTCGCTCGATCTGGCCAAGCTCCGGTATCACCGGATCATCATCATGACCGACGCCGACGTCGACGGCGCCCATATTCGAACTCTGCTCTTGACCTTCTTCTTCCGGCACATGCCTCAGGTCATCGAGAACGGCTACCTCTTCATCGCCCAGCCGCCTCTTTTCCGCGTCAGCACCGGCAAGGTGACGCACTACGCCCAGTCCGAGGCCGAACGCGACGCCATCGTCAAGAAGCTGGCCACCAAGAACATCACCGTGCAGCGCTTCAAAGGCCTCGGCGAGATGAACGCCGACCAGCTCTGGGACACCACCATGAACCCGGAGACGCGGACGCTCCTGCGGGCCGAGGTCGACGACGCGGGCGAGGCCGACGCCGTTTTCACGATGCTGATGGGCGAGCGAGTCGAACCCCGCAAGGACTTCATCAAGAGCGAAGCGCGCAAGGTCCAGAACCTCGATGTCTGAGACGGCGACTACGGAGGCCGTACGAGCGGCCGGGGATTCCTCGAGCCGCGAGGCGCTGCTCTCCTACAGCGACTTTCGCATCCAGCCGCACCACTGTTTTGCCTGCGGCGAGTTGAACGAGACCGGTCTGCACTTGAAACTTCAACTGGCCTCCGGCCGCTGCCAGGTGGAACTGACCCTGTCCAACCGGTTCGAGGGCTGGGAGGGCCTCATTCACGGCGGGATCTTGTGCACGATTCTCGATGAGGTCATGGCCTGGGCCCTCGTCGAGCGCGACGCCTGGGGCGTCACCGCCAGGATGAGCGTGGACTTCCGCCGGCCCGTCCTGGTGGGACAGGCCATTCGAGCCGAAGGCTGGATCGTCGAGTCAAAACGCCGCATCCAGCGCACGGCCGGCCGCATCGTCGACACCCACACCGGCCTGGAGTTGGCCGCCGCCGAGGCCACGTACGTTGTAGCCACGGCGGCCCGCAAGCGCGAACTCAAGGAGCGCTACGGACTTGCGGCAGGGGAGTCGCGATGAGAGTCGCAAGCCGGTGCCGGCCCGAAGCCCTCACTACATCTCGAGCGGCGTTGGCCGCCCTTGAATTCGCCGCAGTCGGCGCCGCACCAGGGCCCGGCCAGGGCCTCCGGGAGGAATAGCGCACCGTGACCGACGATCTGGGCAAGGTCCGAACCGTCCGTATCGAGGACGAGATGAAGACCAGCTACCTCGACTACGCGATGAGCGTCATCGTGGCGCGAGCACTGCCCGACGTCCGCGACGGCCTCAAGCCGGTCCATCGACGCATCCTCTTCACGATGGGCGAGATGGGCCTCTCCGCCACCTCGTCGTACCGCAAGTGCGCCGCGATCGTCGGCGAGGTCATGGGCAAGTACCACCCCCATGGCGACGCCTCTCTGTACGACGCCCTCGTCCGTCTTGCCCAGGACTTCTCGATGCGCTACCCGCTCGTCGACGGCCAGGGCAACTTCGGATCCATCGACGGCGACAGCGCCGCCGCCATGCGCTACACGGAAGCCCGCCTGACCGGCATCGCGGCCGAGATGCTGGCCGACATAGACAAGAACACGGTCGACTTCGTTGACAACTACGACGGCACCCAGAAAGAGCCGACCGTCCTGCCGGCCAGGCTCCCCAACCTGCTCGTCAACGGCTCGTCCGGAATTGCCGTCGGCATGGCGACCAACATCCCGCCCCACCACCTGGGCGAAGTCTGCGATGCCGCCCGCGCCCTGATCGAAGACCCAGAGCTGACTTCGGACGATCTCTGCAAATACGTCCTCGGCCCCGACTTCCCGACCGGCGGCACGATGTACCGCTACGAGACTCGCCGCAACCCCATCACCGGCGAGAACGAGACCATCGACGCCATCCGCGAGATGTACGCCCACGGTCGGGGACGCGTCGTGGTGCGCGCTCAGGTCGCGTTCGAGGAAACCCGCCTCGGCCGCATGGCGATCATCGTCACTGAGCTGCCGTACATGGTCAACAAGGCCGCCCTGCTCGAGAAGATCGCCGAACTGGTGGGCGCAAAGAAGATCGATGGCATCGCCGACCTGCGCGACGAGTCCGACCGCGACGGCATGCGCATCTACGTCGAGATCAAGCGCGACGCAGACCCCCACCGCGTCCTCAACAACCTGTTCAAGCACACGGCGATGCAGACCGCCTTCAACATGAACATGCTCGCCCTCGTCGATGGCCAGCCTCAGACGCTATCGCTCAAGTCAGTCCTGGTGCACTACATCGAGCATCGACGCGAGATCATCCGTCGCCGGACCGAGTTCGATCTGGAGAAAGCTCGGGCGCGAGCTCACATCCTGGAAGGCCTCAAGATCGCGCTCGACAACCTCGACGAGGTCATCAAGACGATCCGCGAATCGGCCGACGTCGAGAGGGCGCGCCACAACCTCATGGCTCGCTTCGGCCTGAGCGAGATACAGGCCCAGGCGATCCTGGACATGCGCCTGGCCCGGCTGGCGGCACTCGAACGCAAGAAGATCGAGGACGAGTACCTCGAAGTCATCAAGCTCATCGCCGAGCTGGAGGACATCCTGGCAAACCCGTCGCGCATCTCGGCCGTCATCAAGGACGAGCTGGCCGCGATCAAGACAAAGTACGCCGGCCTGCGCCGGACCCGCATTGCCGACTCTTCCAGCCGCGAGATGACCGACGAAGACCTGATCGCCGACGAGGACGTCGTGGTCACGATCAGCCGGCGCGGTTACATCAAGCGCCAACCGGTTGCCACGTACCGCCGCCAGGGCCGGGGCGGCAAGGGGATCATCGGCCACGTGACCCGCGAGGAAGACGCGGTCGAGTCCCTGCTCGTGGCCAACACTCACGACTGGGCGCTCTTCTTCACCAATCGCGGCCGGGTCTTCTCGGCCAAGGTCCACACCATCGTCGATGCCAGCCGCCAGGCCAAGGGCATCGCCATCATCAATCTCCCCGGAGTCCAGGTGGAACCCGGCGAGGTCCCGATGGCCACCATCACCTTGTCCGACTTCAACGCCGGAAAGTTCCTGGTCATGGCCACCCGCAACGGTGTCGTCAAGAAGTCCCCGCTCGAGCAGTTTGACCGGGTCCGGAGCAGCGGCATCATCGCCATCACCATCGCCCCCGACGATGAACTCGCCTGGGTGGACGTGGCGACAGGCACAGACGATGTCATCGTGGCCACGGCCCAGGGCAAGATCGCCCGCTTCCATGAGGACGAGGTCCGGCCCATGGGACGCCCGGCCGCCGGCGTAATCGGCATCCGCCTCGCCAGCCCCACGGACCGCGTCGTGGGCATGAGCGTCGTCAAGCCCACGGCCGATCTGCTCGTCCTGACCGAGACCGGCTACGGCAAGCGCGTCCCGCTAACCGAGTTCCGGCCAATGCACCGCGGCAGCCAGGGCGTTCGGCTGATCTCTCTCGAGGGCAAGAAGACTGGAGAGGTGGCCGCCGTCCAGCAAGTCACCGAGGAGGACGAGGAATTGCTGCTGATCAGTGCCAACGGACAGGTGGTTCGGACGGACACCAACACTATCAACCGCTACTCGTCCCAGGCCCGCGGCGTCATCGTCATGCGGCTCAATGGCGACGACAAGGTTGTTGGCATCGCTGCTTTCCGAGCCGGACTGGCGGAGCGGGGGGCCATAGCGGACAATGCCCCTGACGGAGCCACCCCAGCGCCTGATGGCGAGAAGTCCGAGTGACCGAGATCGACGCTTTGCAGTCGGCTTTGGGATCAGACAAGTTCGACGTCTACACCGGCAACGCCAACCCCGAGTTGGCGCGAAATATCTGCCGCTACCTCGGCATCGATCTCGGTAGAGCCGAGGTCTTCGAATTCGCCAACGAGAACATCTTCGTCCGGATCATCGACAACGCCCGCGAGAAGGACGTCTTCCTGATCCAGCCAACCTCGCGCCCAGTCAACACCTCGATCATGGAACTCATGATCATGATTGACGCCTTCAAACGGGCCAGCGCGGGCCGGATCACGGCCGTGGTGCCGTACTACGGCTACGGCCGGTCGGACAAGAAGGACCAGCCTCGCGTCCCCATCACCGCCCGCCTCATTGCCGACATGATGACTGTCGCGGGCGCCAACCGACTGCTGACGGTCGACCTCCATCAGGGCCAGATCCAGGGCTTCTTCAACATCCCCGTGGACGAACTCACGGCGGTTCACCTGCTCTCCGGCCACTTCCGCCAGAAACAGATAGAGAACCTCGTCGTCGTCACTGACCTTGGCTTCGCCAAGCGAGCCCGCACCTTCGCCCAGCTCCTGAATGCCCCGCTCGCGATCGTGGAAAAGCGCCGCATCGGCAACCAGGACCGGGCCGAGGTCCTAA
>JAYUDR010000293.1:0-7754 GCA_043739665.1 Chloroflexota bacterium | reverse complement strand
CCACGGTTTCCGCGGCTGAACGCGAGGAACTGGCCGGCTGGCTATCGCCGCGGCAGCTGCGTCTCTTCGACTGGATGCACGTGGCCGATCGCCGGCACGGGCTGGACGTCGTGGCGTATCTTCGCGCAGAGGGTGCGGAAGACGCCAAACTGCTGATGGCCGGTCTGCTCCATGACGCCGGCAAGGGGCCGCGCGTCCGCCTGGTTCACCGCGTGGCATGGTCTCTGGGCCAGCGCTATGGCGAGTGGATCTGGATACTGAGCAGTCACATGCCCACCTTCCGCACGGGCCTTGGTCGACTCCGCTACCACGCCGCGCGCTCCGCGGATCTGGCCCGTGAGGCCGGCTGCAGTGCCCGTACCATCGAGCTGATCCGCCACGAGGAAACTCCCACGGACGACGCCGGAAGGCTACTTCTCGCCGCCGACGAGGCCAACTAGTGGCCCCGATCGCGATTCGCGAGGCCACGGGCCGGATCGTCTTGATGCCGCGCCCCGGATCGGCACCGGAGGTTGCCTTCACGGCTGGTGTGGTCGAGAAATCGACTCACGTCAAGCTTGACGCGTTCGACGGGCCGCTCGCTCTGTTGCTGGCAGTTATCGAGGCCCGCCAGCTGGACGTCCTGACCGTGCCACTGGGCGGACTGGCCGCGGCCTATCTGGATGCCTTGGCCACGCTCGACGGCGACAGACTCGGCAACGTGTCGGCCTTCGTGGCCGTCGCGGCGCAGCTCATCCTCATCAAGAGCCGGGCGATCCTGCCCCGGGCGCCCCAGCTCCCGGCTGTGCCACTGGACGACGAACTGGACCCGGAAGCCGAGCTGCGGGCGCGGCTCTTGGAATACAGGCGGTTCCGCGATGCCGGCGTGGCGCTTGGCGAGCTGCTCGACGTGCATCGCCTCTTCCGCCGGGACGCCGATGTTGCGACAAATGCGGGGCGGGCCGGTGCGCGTCCGCCGGAGCGTCCGCCACTGCCCGTCAGCGTTCTGACTCGAGCTTTGGGCCGGCTGTGGCGGGTTGTCCCCGAAACACCCCAGGTGACTGAGGTCATGACGCGCACGATCACCCTGGCCGAGCGCACGGCCGTGATCCGGGAAGCATTGCTCAGTGCGGACACCATCGTCCTGCAGGATCTGCTCGCGGACGTGCATGATCGTGTCGTCGTGGCGGTAACCTTCCTGGCGATGCTGGAGTTGTCCAAGCGCCGAGAGATCACGCTCGAGCAGGAAAGGCCGTGGGGCCCGATCATCGTCCGGCGCCTCAGTCAAGGCGCCGGAGAAAGCGAGGCCGAGATAGACGCGAGCTTGGGTTCGTTCGCATGACCGAAGCTACGGGCGGGGCCGACGGCGGCTCTCCGGACCAGGCCGCGGCGCCCGTCGATGCTCAGCCCGGCGAGCTGACCGAGCCGCAGCTCGAGGCCCTGTTGTTCGTGGCCGAGCGGCCGCTTCGCAGGAGCGAGATCGCGCAGTTGGCCGGCGTGGACCGCGAGACCGTGGACGCCTGCATCGGCGACCTCCACGTGACCCTCGGGCAACGTGGCATCCGGCTGGTGGAGTCGGGTGAGCACGTTGAGTTGGCCACTGCCCCGGAAGCCGGGCGGCTGATTGCCCGATATGTCGGCGCTGATGCGCCGCGCCTCTCCTCCGCGTCGCTCGAGACGCTGGCGATTGTGGCCTACCGTCAGCCCTGCACGCGGGCCACGATCGATCGCATCCGCGGCGTCGATTCGGACTACACGCTAAGGACGCTTCTGCACCGCCGCCTGATCGCCGAGCTGGGCCGCTCAGAGTCACCCGGGCGACCGATCCTCTTCGGGACGGGCTTCGACTTTCTGGAACGATTCGGCCTGACGAGCGTGGACCAACTGCCACCACTCGAGCCGGAGATTGCCGAGCGCCTTTTCTCCAGCGCCATAGACGCAACGCACGCGGGCGAGTCGGCGTGACGCGCGAGCGGCTTCAGAAAGTCATCGCCTCGTCCGGCGTCGCGTCAAGGCGTGGCGCAGAAGAGCTGATTCGGGCCGGCCGAGTGACCGTCGATGGGCGCCCGGCCGTTATTGGCGAGCAGGTCGATCCCGAGGTCGAGATCATCAGCCTGGATGGTCGGCTGCTGCCCGAGGCGCCTCGTTCACATTCCTACTGGGCGCTAAACAAGCCGGCCGGCGTAGTCTCGACGGTGCGCGACCGGCACGCCTTCCGCACCGTCTTGGACGTCTTGCCGCCTGAGGCGAAGTCGGCCCGTGTCTACCCGGTCGGACGACTGGACGAGATGTCGGAAGGCTTGCTGCTCCTCACGGACGACGGTACCTGGGCGGACTTGCTGCTCCATCCCCGCTACGAAGTTGAGCGCGAGTACGTGGTTGGTCTGGAGCACGCGATCACGAAGGCGCAGAAGACAGGGCTCCAGGCCGGCATACAACTGGAGGAAGGTCTGGCACGGGTCGCGCGTTTGGAAGAGGTGACGCCGGCCGAGGTTCGCAAGCTGGAGACTCTGCTTCAGCCACCCCACCGCGCGCTGCGCTGGTATCGGATCGTCCTGACCCAGGGCTGGAAGCGCCAGATTCGCCGGATGTTCGAAGCGATCGAGCAGCCGGTCAGCCGGCTCGTTCGGGTGCGGGTGGGCAACTTCAGGCTTACCGGCCTGCAGCCCGGCGAGGCCCGCCGCCTCCGAATGCACGAGGTTCGCGCGCTGGCGGCTTGCGCCCATCGCGAGACGACGGAGGAGTAGCCTGCCCGCGCCTTCGGCGCTGCGGCGCTTGGCGGCGGCGCTTGGCGGCGCCTGCCACTGGCCTGGTCACGGTATCCTGCAAGGCGTGACGACCGATCGCGAGCCCGTTAACACGTCAACCCCTTCGGCCGGGCTTGTTGTGGCGCTCGACGGACCCGGCTCGAGTGGCAAGAGCACCGTCGGTGCCGAAGCCGCCCATCGGTTGGGTTACCGCTTCTGCGACACCGGTCTGCTGTATCGGGCCGTGACGTGGCTGGCTCTGGAACGCGGCGTCGCACCTACGGACGTGGCCGCGCTCGTGCCGCTCGTCGCCGAGGTGCAGCTAGTGGGCGAGGTGCGTGGGCAACTGGGCCACGTTCACGCGGGCGGCCGGGACGTCACGGCCGAGGTCCGTGAGGCCGGCGTGGATCGGGCCGTTTCGGACTACGCCAGGGTTCCGGAATTGCGTGCAGCTCTCATAAAGCGTCAGCGCGAAATCGCCGCCCGTGGCGCCATCATCATGGCCGGACGCGACATAGGGACCGTTATCCTGCCTGATGCGCCGCTCAAGATATACCTCGACGCCTCGGCCGAGGAGCGGGCGAAGCGACGAGCGGTGCAGCGCGACATAACCGATACGCTCGAGGCTGATCAGATCCTGGCCGATCTGCGGCGTCGCGACGCAATCGATACCACCCGCGAAACTGCGCCGCTTCGGGCCGCGCCGGACGCGGTTGTCATCCACACCGATGGCAACAGTTTCGAGGAGACAGTCGCGGCAGTCGTGCGTACGATCCGGGCTGCCGGAGGTGGTCGTGGCCGATAGGCGGCTCCCATTCTTCCCGCGCTTTTCTGGGGCAGTTCTCCGGATCGCGGCCGCCTGCACGACCCGCGTCACCGTTGAGGGGCTCGAGAACATTCCTCAAACGGGCCCCGTCCTGATCATCTGCAACCATTGCTCCAACGCCGATGGGCTGTTATTGATGGCCTACTTGGTTCCGGCTCTCGGTCGCCCGATGGGCTGGCTGGGAAAGGCGGAGGCCTTGCGCTGGCCGGTCGTCGGTTGGGGAATGCGGCAAAACGGCGTCTTCGGCGTCCGGCGCGGCTCGGGCGACCTGGAAGCCTTCAAGCTGGCGAAGTCGGTCCTCGACAAAGGCGGCGTCCTCACGATATTTCCCGAGGGCACACGCTCGCCCAGCGGCGCCATGCAGGAGGCCAAGGAGGGCGCCACCGTTCTGGCCGTTCGCAGCGGAGCGCCGATCCTGCCGATCGCGATCGTTGGCTCGCAACGTTTTTGGGCCAAGGGCAGGCGGCTGCCGCGCTTAGGCAGGCGGATGACGGTGAGAGTGGGCGAGATATTCACGCTGTCGATGCCGAAGGGCGGCGACCGTCACGAGTCCGTGCGTCTGGCCACGGTTGAACTGATGCGCCACGTCGCGGAACTTCTTCCGCCGGAGCAGCGGGGCGTGTACGCGGAAACGGTCAAATGATTCGCAGGCCTGTTGGATGCGCCAGTGGCTCCTTGCGGAACGGCTCGCGAGCCCGTCGTGGGATACTAAAGCGCAATGGGTAACGTTCAAGAGGTTCGGATCGCGCGGCGCACAGGGTTCTGTTATGGAGTGCGCGAGGCGATCGACAAAGCCAAGGAGTCCGCTGCGGCGGGCAAACGGACTACCACGCTCGGCCAGGTCGTCCACAACGAGGGCGTCATCGCCCAGCTTCAGGCTCAGGGCATCGAGACCGTCGATACGCTGGACGAGGTGACGTCGGGGGCGGCGGTAGTGATCCGCGCCCATGGCGTGCGGCCGGAAGTTCTCGCCCGAGCCGGCGCGCGCGGCCTCGACGTCATCGACGGCACGTGCACCTGGGTGATCCAGGAGCAGCGCGAGATCAAGCGTCTGGTCGATGAGGGCTACTCGATCGTTCTCTTGGGGACGCCACTCCACCCCGAGGTGGTGGGGCTCCTAGGCTTCGCGCCGGACACGCTCGTGGTTGACGAGGAAGCGGACTGGGAGAAGATCCCGCGACGCAAGAAGATGGCGCTGCTGAGCCAGAGTACCCAGCCGCCCTGGAAGTTCGAGAAGCTGGCCGCGTTTATGGTCGGCCGGTGCCATGAGCTGAAGATCGTCAACACCGTCTGCCCGGTCACGATCCGGCGCCAGGAAGACACGGTGGAGGCAGCCCGCGAGGTCGACCTGATGGTCGTCGTCGGCGGTCGATCGAGCGCAAATACCAAGGAACTGACCCGGCTGTGCGGCATCGTTGGCACGCGAGCGATCCAGATCGAGTCGGAGGAAGATCTGACCGACCCGGCCCTCTTCGCCGGCGCAACTGTGGTCGGTGTGACGGGCGGGACCTCCACTCCCATTGAGGATCTGCGCTGCGTTGCGGAGCGGATCCTGCGGGTTGCGGGCACGACGGATGTCGCGGCCCGTGCCGAGGAGCTGGCCACGGCAGCGCTCGCGGCGGCGGCCACTCCCGCCGGCCGGACGACGTCTCTGCCGGGGATGCTCGCCGGGTAGGGCGGCCTATGCATTCGGACGGAGATTTCGCCCTCGCGGCGTGGTCACGCGCGACTGTCGGGGCGTTGCGCTCGCGATCGGCCATACTCACCGGGTGAGTTCACTTCCCATCGTCGCCGTCGTCGGTCGCCCGAATGTCGGCAAGAGCACTCTATTCAACCGAATCGTCGGCCACCGCACTGCCATCGTCGAGGACCGGGCCCGCACTACCCGCGATCGGATCTACGGCGACGCCGATTGGAACGGCCGCCGCTTTATCGTCGTCGACACGGGCGGCCTGGAGGTTCATCCCGGCGACCCCATCGAGGAGAAGGTCCAGGATCAGGCTCGCCTGGCCATCGGAGAAGCGGACGTCATCGTCCTGGTCGTCGACTCGATCGCCGGTCTTACGCCATCAGATAGAGAAGCCGCCAGCCTTCTGCGCACCGCCAAGGCCCCTGTGCTCGTCGCAGCCAACAAGGCCGATAACGAGAAGCGAGAGCTTGAGGCCGCCGAGTTCTACTCTCTGGGCTGGGAAGAAACCTACGCCATCAGCGCCGCTCATGGGCGCGGCGTGGCCGATCTGCTCGACGCCATCGTCTGGGCACTGCCGCCCGAGAGTGAGAAGGAAATCGCTCGCAAGCGCCGTCAGGCCGAGGCCGACGAGTGGGCCCGCGACATGGCGGCCGGTCGGCTGTCGCGGATCGGTGAGGGCGATGCCGAGGCCATTGAGCTGGAAGGGGAGGGCGGCCCGAACCTGTCGATGGAGCCCGATGAGGAAGAGGCGGGCGTTTCCATTGCGCTCGTGGGGCGGCCGAACGTCGGCAAGTCGAGCCTGCTCAACTCGCTCCTGGGCGAGGATCGAGCCATCGTCAGCGAAATCCCGGGCACGACTCGCGACGCCATAGACACGCACCTCGAGTGGGGCCGAAGCGACATTGTCCTGATCGACACGGCCGGCATCAGGCGGCCCGGGAAGGTGTCGAGGGGCCCGGACGCGGAGCGCTACTCCACGCTGCGGGCTCTCAAGGCAGTAGATCGTGCCGATGTCGCCATCCTGGTCATCGACGCTTTCGACGGCCTGACCGCGCAGGACGCCCACGTCGCCGGGTTCGTGGCCGAAGAGGGCCGTGGGCTCGTCATTGCGCTGAACAAGTGGGACTTGCTCGCGGAGAAGACAGATCGCACCTTCGACGAAGTCGTGGAAGCCATGCGCCGCCAGGTGCCGTTCCTTGACTTTGCTCCGTTCGTCTCAATCAGCGCCAAGACCGGGCAGCGCGTGGGACGGGTGCTGGAGCTCGCCATCGATGTCTGGGGCGAACGACGCAAGCGCATTCCCACGCCCGAGCTGAACCGCCTGGTCCGTGCGGCCGCTCTCCGTCAGCCGCCACCTGCGGGCAAGCTCGGCCCGCCCAAAATCTTTTACGCAACCCAAGTTGCCATTGCCCCGCCCACGTTCGTCTTCTTCGCTCGCCACGCCGACCAGGTGCACTTCAGCTACCAGCGCTTCCTGGAGAACCAGATTCGAGCCGAGTTCGGCTTCGACGGCTCGCCCATCAAGCTCATATTCCGCGAGCGCGCCAGCGGCCGTTCATCGCAGATAGACGGCGACGGGCGGCGAAAGGTCAGGCCGCTGTCCGGCGCACAGTCCGGCTCGCCCGCGAGGCAGACGCGCAAGGGAGTCAGCGGCTCCAAGCGCACCATTCTCGGCCAACGCAAGCCCCAGGGCTAAGCCGCCCGGGTTCGTCGAGACGTCTGGCCGAGTCTTCGGCTTAGCGGACCCGCGGTGATGGTGGCGCCGTCTGGTATTCTGTCGGCGTCGGGGCGTGGCGCAGCCTGGTAGCGCACCTGAATGGGGTTCAGGAGGCCGAGCGTTCGAATCGCTCCGCCCCGACCATCTTTTACGCTCGGAGGCCTCTCTAGCCGCTCCGGGTTACACTCGGTTTTGGATCC
Organism: Chloroflexota bacterium; assembly: GCA_043739665.1. Taxonomy (GTDB): domain Bacteria; phylum Chloroflexota; class Limnocylindria; order Limnocylindrales; family CSP1-4; genus Fen-1039. The sequence goes on along the minus strand of JAYUDR010000293.1, from coordinate 595 downwards.
TCGGCCAGCAATCGCGGTCGGATCCTCATTCCGGGACGAGCACGATGGCTTCCGAGACGACCCAGGCATCGCCAAACCGGCCGACCAATGCCCCCGCGCTCGACGAGCAGCAACTCGTGGGCTTCAATGACATGGACCCGGCCAGCTTCCGTGCTTCTGCCCATGCCGCCGTGGACATCATGGCCGACTACCTCGAGGGGATCCGCGATCGGCCGGTGATGCCTCAGATAGAGCCCGGATCGATCCGTCCGCTTCTTCCGACCAGCGCGCCGGAGACGCCTGAGGCGATGGGCGACATTCTGGCCGACTATCAGCGCCTCATCGAGCCCAACGTGACCCACTGGCAGCATCCGCGCTTCCTGGGCTACTTCGCTAGTTCGGCGTCCGGCCCGGGGATCATCGGCGAGATGCTCACGGCGGTCCTGAACGCCAACGTGATGCTGTGGCGCACCAGTCCGGCCGGCACGGAGCTGGAACAGGTTGTCGTCGATTGGCTTCGCCAGGCGATCGGACTTCCCGCCGACTTCGATGGCCTTCTGACTGACACCGCCTCGACTTCGTCGATGCTTGCCATCGCGGCGGCTCGACAGGCGGC
>JAYUDR010000292.1:0-3016 GCA_043739665.1 Chloroflexota bacterium | reverse complement strand
CCTCTACATCGTCACTCACGTGGACGAGGATGCCCGGCGACGGGCACTCGCCGCGCTCGAAGAAGAGGCGGAGGGTAGGGGAGGCAAGGGCGGTCGAGCTCTGACCGACCTCGAGGACGAACTCAAGAGCCGTCTCCATCGCCACAAGGATGAGCTGAACGTCAACCTGGCCACGAACAAGAGCGAACTCGAACAGCAGCGGACGGCCCGGACCGGAGAGGTTGTGGAAGCCGCCCAGCAGGTCGAGAAGCTCCTGGCTTCTCTTGGCAAGGGAGCGGCCACGGAGGCGATCGCTTTCCCGATTACGGGAGAAGTGGTGATTGCGGCCGGTGCGTCTGCCGGCAAGGAAGCCACTGCCGCCCTTCGCAAGATCGTGGCTGCCGAGACGGAGCGGGTGACCGCCGAGATCCAGCAGCGCGAGGCTGACGAGGAGCTCAGCGTCGCCCAGAAGATTACAGACCTGCAACTCACTGTTGACGCCGAGCTTGAGTCCGAGCGCGAGCGTCTGCGCCAGGAGGCCGACGGCGCCAAGGACGAGATCCGCAAGCAGCGCGATGAGATCGAGTCCATCAAGTCGCTCATGACAATGCCCGAAAACGACTTCCGCTACCTGGACGAGCGGTACGGATCCGGCAGCCGCGGCGGCCGTATCTTCCACGCCGCAATGGGCGCGGAGGCGGTCCGCGACATCATCGGCCGGATGGACCTCGAGGAGCTCGCCAAGTCCCTCCACGTTGAGGTCCGAACCTCGTCCGGGCAGCGCCGCAAGAAGGCTATCAAGCGGCTCCGTCTGATCGAGGCGTTCCGACGCTCAGGCACCCGCCCGGAATGGATGATTCTGTCGGTCATCCCGGTCATTCCGCCGGATCTGCGGCCCATGGTCCAGCTCGACGGCGGCCGATTTGCCACCTCGGACCTGAACGACCTCTACCGCCGCGTGATCAACCGCAATAACAGACTCAAGAGGCTTCTCGAACTGGGCGCCCCGGAGATCATCATTCGCAACGAAAAGCGAATGCTCCAGGAGGCTTGCGACGCGCTGATCGACAACGGTCGGCGCGGTCGGGCCATCGCCGGGACCGGGAACCACCGCCTGAAGAGCCTCTCGGACATGCTCAAGGGCAAGCAGGGCCGGTTCCGCCAGAACCTGCTCGGCAAGCGCGTGGACTACTCCGGACGCTCGGTCATCGTCGTCGGCCCGGAGCTGAAGCTCCATCAGTGCGGCCTGCCCAAGAAGATGGCGCTTGAACTCTTCAAGCCGTTCGTCATGCGCCTGCTCGTCGAGAAGGGCTTCGCTCACAACATCAAGAGTGCCAAGCGCATCGTCGAGCGCGTTCGTCCGGAGGTCTGGGATGTCCTCGAAGAGGTCATCAAGGATCACCCGGTCCTGCTCAACCGCGCCCCAACGCTGCACCGACTGGGCATCCAGGCCTTCATGCCGATCCTCGTCGAAGGTTCGGCGATCCAGATCCATCCGCTCGTCTGCACCGCCTTCAACGCAGACTTCGACGGCGACCAGATGGCAGTCCACGTCCCGCTTTCCACTGCCGCGCAGGAAGAAGCGCGGACGATGCTGCTTTCGACCGCCAACCTGCTTTCGCCGGCGGACGGCAGCCCGGTCGTGGCTCCGACGCAGGACATGGTTCTCGGCTGCTTCTACCTGACGATGGATAAGCCAGCCGTCGAGGGCAAGAAGACACGTCTCTTCTCCAGTGAAGACGAAGCGATCCTGACCTACCAGATGCGTGAAGTCACGCTCCACGAGCCGGTCATCGCGATGGTTCGAGCCTGGGATGAGGAGGCCGGCGCAGCCGTTCCGACGCGAGTCCAGACGACGGTTGGCCGGATCATCTTCAACCAGATCGTGCCCGACCGGCTCCGCTTCAAGAACGTCAACATGAAGCGCACCGAGTTGCGCAAGTTGGTCGATGAGTGCTACCGCATTCTCGGTCCCGAGGAGACGGCCAACGTCGTCGACGGCGTCAAGGACGTCGGCTTCAAGTACGCCACCCGTGGTGGCATGACCATCGCCGTAACGGACATCGTCATCCCGCCCGACAAGGCCAAGCGCCTCGTCGAGGCCGACGCCTCTGTCGACCAGATCGACCGCCAGTTCCAGCGTGGCTTGATCACCGATGATGAGCGCTATGAGCAGGTCGTCGATGTCTGGCAGAAGACGACCAACGACCTATCGACCGCGATGATGGACGGCCTGGATGCCTTTGGTTCGGTTCGGATGATGTCCGACTCCGGCGCCAGAGGTAACAAGGGCCAGATTAGCCAGCTCGGCGGCATGCGCGGCCTCATGGCCGACCCGTCAGGCCGGATCATCGATGTGCCCGTGCGGAGCAACTTCCGCGAGGGCATGACGGTCCTCGAGTACTTCATCTCCACCCACGGTGCCCGCAAGGGCCTCGCCGACACCGCCCTCCGCACCGCCGACTCGGGCTACCTGACCCGCCGCCTGGTGGACGTGGCCCAGGACGTGATCACGCGCGAGGAGGACTGCGGCACCCAGGAAGGTTCCTGGATCACCCGCTCCGAGTCGGCCGAGATCGCCAGCAATGAGAAGGGCGCCTACCAGAAGCGAATGATCGGTCGCCTGTCGGCTGCCGATCTCTTCCATCCAGAGACCGCCGAGCCGATCATCGACCGCAACCAGGAGATCACGGAAGAGGCCGCGCTGGCCATCGACGAATCTGGGATCGACGAGGTTCTCGTTCGGTCTCCGCTCTCGTGCGAGGCGCGGCAGGGCGTCTGCCGTCTGTGCTACGGCCGTAACCTGGCCACCGGCCATCTGGTCGGCATCGGCGAGGCCGTCGGCATCATCGCCGCCCAGTCGATCGGCGAGCCCGGTACGCAGCTGACTATGCGAACGTTCCACACCGGCGGCGTCGCCGGCCTGGATATCACCGCCGGTCTGCCGCGCGTCGAGGAACTTTTCGAAGGCCGAGTCCCCAAGGGCAAAGCCGAGATGAGCCACATCGACGGCATCGTCGAGGTCATTCGGGGCGAT
>JAYUDR010000291.1:0-3051 GCA_043739665.1 Chloroflexota bacterium | reverse complement strand
CCTGCGGCGGCCTCCGACGCGCTTCCAGCCCCGACTGCGTGCTCCTCAATCCGCGCCCCCATTCGAACGAGAATGTCGATCGCGGCTCGGCGCGTGGGATTCACGCCCACCGAACGAAGCGTCAGCTCGGCATCTCGATGGATGGCGCCCGCAACCAGCCAGAAGGTGGCCGCAGAAGGATCGGCCGGGACGTGCTCGTCGAGCGGCCGAAGTCGCATGCCGCCCTCAAGGGTCCAGGCCACAGGACCGCCTCCCGAACTCGTCGCCGGCTCCCGCCGGACCTCGATCCCGCGGGACCGGAGCATCCGCTCGGTGTGGTCTCGCGTGGCCATTGCCTCGCGCACGGTCGTCTGCCCGTCCGCGCGCAAGCCGGCCAGCAGGATCGCCGACTTAACCTGGGCGCTGGGTACGCTGGTCTGAAAGTCGATGGCTCGCAGTCGAGGACGACCGATGACGACCAGCGGAGGAAAGGAATCAGAACTGCGCGCGTATAGTGCCGCGCCCATAAGGCGCAGCGGCTCGATGATACGGGCCACCGGACGGCTCCGCAATGAAGCATCGCCGTCCAAGACGGAGAAGAAGGGCAGGCTCGCCAGCACGCCGGAGCAGAGCCGCAGGCTCGTTCCGGAGTTACGGCAGTCGAGTACGCCATCGGGCTCGTGGAGGCCGTCGGCGCCCGGCGAAGCCACCCTGTAATCGACGTTGAGACCGTCCTGGCGGACCCGCTCGACAGTGGCTCCGAGCGCGGCCACGATCGCCGCGGTGGCGGCGACATCGCGGCCGTCCCCGGCGCCTGTGATCAGGCTCTCACCTTCAGCCAGAGCGGCCAGCAACAGTGCCCGGTGCGAGATGGACTTGTCGCCGGGCAGCCGCGGTTCGCCGCGCAAGTGCGCAGCCGGCAAGACGGACCGGGACGGCTCCCCGGTGAGCGGCGACGCAGCCATGGTTCAGTGCTTGCTCGTCCCGCCGACTTTGATCGGGCCGGCCATGGCAAACGGGTCCTTGATCAGCGTCCGGACCTGTTCGTGTATCTGCTTGAGGGCGTTGGCCATGTCCGCGAACTGCTCGAAGGTGAGCGATTGCTCGCCGTCGGACATGGCCTCATCCGGGTTTGGATGGACCTCGACCATGATGCCGTCGGCACCGGCGGCGACGGCCGCGAGGGCCATCGGCCTCACGAGCCAGCGCTTGCCGGTGGCATGGGACGGGTCCACGACGACGGGCAGGTGGGTCAGGTGGTGCAGAAGCGGCACGGCCGTCAGGTCGAGCGTGTTGCGGGTGTAGGTCTCGAAGGTGCGAATGCCCCGCTCGCACAGGATGACGTGCGGGTTTCCGGACGAAACGATGTACTCGGCCGACATCAGCCACTCTTCTATCGTGGCGCCGTAGCCGCGTTTGAGCATGACCGGCCGCCCCGCCTTCCCGACCGCGGTCAGGAGCGAGTAGTTCTGCATGTTGCGGGTGCCGACCTGCAGGATGTCCGAATGCTTGGCGACGATCTCGACCTGGCCCGGCTCCATCACCTCGGTGATGGTTGGCAGGCCCGTCTCCTTGCTCGCCTCGGCCAGGTAACCGAGGCCCTCGAGGCCGAGGCCTTGGAAGCTGTAGGGGCTGGTGCGGGGCTTGAAGGCACCGCCGCGCAGGATGGTCGCCCCGGCCTCGGCCACCGCGTGCGCGGTCTCGATCATCATGTCCCGGTTCTCGATCGCGCACGGGCCAGCCATGATCGTCAGCCCGCCGTCACCGATCTTCGTTCCGAGGACTTCGATGACGGTGTCCTCGGGATGCGACTCCCTCGATGCCAACTTGTACGGCTTCGAAATCGACGTAACCGACTCGATACCGGGCATGACCGACAGTTTGCTCATCAGAACTTCCCTCACTGGCGCGATGTCGCCCAGCACGGCAATCACGACCCGCTGCGTGCCGTAGTTATCATGAGGGGTCAGCCCGTACTGGCGGAGCTGGTCGCGGACGTTGTTCGCATCCTGCTCCGTGGCGCCCATCGACATAACGATGATCATCTGGCGTCCTCCTGTTACAGCCATTCGCAGATTGGCTCGCCATTCGCAGATTGGCTCGGGGCCTGCCGTAGCCAACTCTGGCGGAGTCGTAGTCAACTTCGGCAGTCCGGCGCTGACTCCTGGTCGGGCAACAAAAAAGCAGAGGCATTGCCTCTGCTTGCACCCGGCACGACCCGCGCTCCCGGGCCTAGGCTCCGGGAACGGTCATGCCGGGCTACGATAAAAGAAGAAGATGTGATCCATGGCTGTCCAGCGACAGTAGCGGCCACTGGGGCCGGTGTCAAATCGAACGCCGGTCGGACGCCGGCTTGCGACCGACATGGTGTAGCCGCGGAGGGCGGCAGATTCGGGTGGCTCCAATCCCGAGCAACCGGCTCGGGGTCGTTCACGTTCAAATGTTGGTGCGCCCGACGGGACTCGAACCCACGACCTCCAGGTCCGCAACCTGGCGCTCTATCCACTGAGCTACGGGCGCACGCTAGCTTTCGCTGAAGACTGGCGGAGAGGGAGGGATTTGAACCCTCGACGGCTGTAACACCGTGGCGGTTTAGCAAACCGCTGCACTAGACCACTATGCGACCTCTCCAGGCGCCTCAGCGGCCGAGATTCTAGCATGGCCGGCGGGCGTCGCAGCAAGGGCGCCGCCGATGCCAGTTCGCAACCCACGCGTGGCGTAAAACAGTCGCCGACGCGGTTCCAACGGAGCGCTGTGGGTGAACGTCGAGGTTCCTGAATGTGCGTCCCCATGAAGAGGGGCTTCTCGCCCCTGGCAGTTGAGCCTATCGGTGGCAGCTAGTGTCCCGGTTCCCTGATCAGTAGATGGTTCGTCCAGCACCAGCGAGCCGATCCTTGGTCTTTGGTTTCGGCAGATACGCCTACCAGGCGTGTTGTACGCAATGGTGGCGGCAATGGAGGTTCAGTACGCTCACGTCGGATCACGATCCACGCTCAAAACGGGGCACACACGCGCCTTCCCAACAGGCCGATCGCGGTCACTGACCCTTTGGCCGCGTCCAACACGCCTACC
>JAYUDR010000290.1:0-7959 GCA_043739665.1 Chloroflexota bacterium | reverse complement strand
CAGACGCCTTCCAGGCACGGACCCCGCAGTTTCAAGCCTCGTACAGCGGCAAAGTTGTCCGGTTGGGCCGGACAAACGCGACTTCTGTGTCCGGTCCTCGAGGAACCGCCGAGGAAAGGGCGGATCGGGACACTAGGGGCAACTGAAGGCCGGCTTAGGCGCCGGGGATGGCCTCTTCCGGGAGCACCTCGCCCAGGATGTCCTCGTTGGAATCCGGCAAGCCCAGCCCAAAGCCGACCAGCAGCAGTACGAGTCCGGCCAGCGCGGCGAGCCTCTGAACTTCGAACGTGGCGGACAGCAGGCTCGCCACCAGGGCCGAATTTACAGGGCCGCTCATGATGATTGGGTCGATGATGCTCGGGTAGAGGCTCGTGGCGAACAGCAGAGTCGACCCGGCGCCGATGGCCAGCCAGAACCGGCGCGGCGTCTCTTGTGCCCGAACGGCGGACATCGTGGACCAGGCCAGAGCGCCGAGGGCAAGGAGGCCCAGCGGTGCCAGGGCCTGGGCGAGCACGTCCAGCTGGTCTCGCAACGAGATGTCGACGTAGTAGCCGAAGTTGTGCTGGAGCGCCTGTGAGTCCAGCGCCTGGTTGGCGTCGTAGACGCACAGCGCGGCCGTTACGAGGACGGCGACGGCGACGAGGGTCTTCGGCCAGGACGTCTCCGTCTTTCTCCTCGTGCGGAGCCCAAGCATGACCAGAGCGGGCGCCGCGATGGCGATCAGCGAAGCCAACCGGGCCGCCACATGGAGGATGAAGTCCAGAGCGGTGTCGGTTCCGGGATCGGCGGCAAGTCGTTGCTGTCCCAGCCCGATGACCTGGACCAGAGCCCCCACGGAACCCCACAGGATGGCTCCGATCATGATCAAACGCGCCGAATTCCAGGCATCACCGCGCCCCATAAGGACGGCTACCGGCAGCAGCGTAGGGATGACCAGGATGGCAACGATTTGCAGGTCCAGGTGGCCCCCGTCTCCTCCCAGAATCCCGGGGCCGGCCAAGAGGAGGATCTGCGCGGCTGCCAGAACGGCGAACGGCCAGACTGCCCGCGGAACCCGCCGAGCCAGATCGGCCATCCGATGCGACCCCGGGAAGAGGCTGAACTCCGCAGTCTCGTTCATTGGTTCCTCCCTCAAAATCTCCGGCTCGGCACGGCCGCAAACCCAGGCCGGGTACTGCCTGGAGACATGACCGTTCCCAAGCCCACAAGGTTCGCAGCGCGCGGTGGAAGCGGGCGGATTCTACAGGACGCAAGAAGGCGGCTGACCCGAAAGTCGACGACCTGGCCTGCCCGTTGAGGTCTACCAGCACCAGGCCGGCCTAGCGACCACGGCCCCGAGGAGCACTCTTATGAATTCTGGAACACTGCGTTCCCAATTCCTGCAACACCCTTGACAATGCCATTGTCAAGGTTCTAACGTCCGTGACAGCAGTTCGGTCGGTCGTCAAGTCCCGTGGGGACTCCAAGACCCTCAGAAATCCGGCCGGGACTGGGCGATGCGCCCGGTTTAGGAGGTTACCAATGACAATCGTTCGTCGCACCCCGTTTGGCGACCTTCCATCTCTTCGTCAGGCCATGGACAGGCTCTTTGAAGAGAACTTTGGGAGCCCCCGGACGTGGCAGTTCGGAGAGGGCCAACTGGTGCCCGTGGACGTGTACGCCACCGACGACGATGTCGTGATCGAGGCCATCCTGCCGGGCGTCAAGCCTGAAGGAGTCGATATCACGGTGGAGGGCAACAACCTCAGCATCACCGGCGACACCAGCTCGATGATCCCCGGGCGCGAGGGCCTGCTGCTGCAGGAGATCCGGCGCGGTCGGTTCGTGCGGACGCTCGCTCTGCCGGCGGGCCTGGAGCCGGACAAGGCCACGGCCACCTTCGAGGACGGCATCCTGACCCTTCGAATCCCGAAGGCCGAGCTGGTCAAGCCTCGGCAAATCAAGATCACTTCTAGCCAAGCCCAGTTGGCACGGGACAGCCAGAATGGTCGGCCGGTTCCGGTCGAGGCCAAGTAGGCGCCCATGTCCGATCGAAGGTTCCAGCAGGACCCGGAGCGCCCCTGTTTCGTGATCAGCGTGGCGGCAAGCCTCGTTCAGGCTCACCCGCGAACGCTCCGGATCTACGAGGACGAAGGTCTGCTGGCGCCCGCCCGGACACCCACCAACATCCGTCTCTATTCCGAAAATGACATCCGACGCATCCTCTGGATCAGGCGCCTCACTCAAGAGCGAGGTGTCAATCTGGCGGGAGTACGACTCCTGTTCGAAATCGAAGAGAGACTCGGAACCCGAATTCTGGAGGCCCTCTTCGATGAGAACCAGGCCCGTGAGGCCGGCGCGGCAGCTGCAGCGCTCGGACAACAAACGGGTGAATCGACCGAGACTCCAACGCGCCGAGTAGCCGAACCCTCTGACGTAGAGGGTAGGCAATACGGCTCGCACAACGGCCGGATCGCCGGCCAGGCTCCGCCCGACGGCGAGGACGAGCGGCCGGTTGAGCCGGCCACCAGGCCCATCACACATATAGTGGCCACCCGCGTGACCACGACTCGATCAGGAGATTCCAATGACTGACCGGCTGGCCGAGAAGGACGACGAGGCGTCAGCTACCGCTGACGAGCGAGTCAAGGACGAACAGCGCGTTCACGATGACGAGCTGCGCGTCCAGGACGACGCGTCGGGCGCACGCCCTGACGAACACGTTCACAACGAAGAGCCCAGCGTCCATGTTTCGGGCCCCCGGGAGCTGCCGCTCGTAGCCCTGCGGGAGACCGTCATCTTTCCCGAGATGATCGTGCCGCTCCAGGTTGGGCGCGAGAAGAGCGTCGCTGCCCTGAACGCGGCCGTGGCCTCGAACGGGCCCATCGCCCTCGTAACCCAGCGCCTGGCGGAGCGTGAAGAGATCGGCGAGCCCTCGGAGCTGTACGTCGTGGGCACGCTGGCCAAGATCGCCCAGGTCGTCCACCTTCAGGACGGCACCGTCCGAGCCATCGTCCAGGGCCAGGGCCGACTGCGCGTGCTGGGCTTCACCCAGACCAGTCCCTACATCATCGTCCAGGTCGAAGAAGTCGAGGACGTTACGCCGGAAGGCATCGAGGTCCAGGCCTTGATGCGGACGGTTCAGTCCCAGATGGAGCAGTACGTCGCCAATGGCGCCCCAGTTCCGCCAGAGGCAGCCATCGCGGCCCGCAACATCAACGAGCCCGGCCTGCTGGCCGACATGGTCGCCTACAGCCCTGACCTGTCCACCGAGCAGCGTATGGAGCTTCTCGAGACAACAAACGTCGTTGAGCGGCTCAAGATCGTTTCGATGTTCCTGGGCCGCCAGATCGAAATCCTTGAGCTGAAGGGCAAGATTCAGTCTGAGGTCAAGTCCGAGATGGACAAGACCCAGCGCGAGTACATCCTGCGCGAGCAGCTCAAGGCAATTCAACGCGAGCTGGGCGAGGATGACCCGCAGCAGGCCGAGATCAACGAGCTGCGCGAAAAGGTCGAAGCCGCCGGCATGTCGGAGGAAGTCAAGGCTCGGGCGCTCAAGGAAATCGACCGCATGAGCCGAATCCCGTCGGCCTCGCCAGAGGTCGGCATCATCCGAACCTACGTCGATTGGCTGGTCGCCCTGCCGTGGAACGTTTCCACCACGGACAACCTAGATATCAAGATCGCGGCCAAGATCCTCGACGAGGACCACTACGGCCTGGAGAAGATCAAGGAGCGCATCCTCGAATACCTGGCCGTCCGGAGCCTGGCCGAGACGCTGCGCAGTCCCATCCTCGCCTTCGTCGGACCACCCGGCGTGGGCAAGACTTCACTGGGCAAGAGCATCGCTCGCGCCATGGGCCGCAAGTTTGTGCGCATGAGCCTGGGCGGAATCCACGACGAAGCCGAGATCCGCGGTCACCGTCGGACGTACATCGGCGCGCTGCCCGGCCGAATAATCCAGAACGTCAAGACGGCGGGCTCGAACAACCCGGTTTTCATGCTCGACGAGGTCGACAAGATCGGCATGGACTTCCGAGGAGACCCGAGTTCGGCACTCCTTGAGGTTCTCGATCCGGAGCAAAACAACACCTTCCAGGACAACTACCTGGAGGTGCCCTTCGACCTCACGAAGGTGCTCTTCATCACCACCGCCAACCTGCTCGACCCGATTCCGGCGCCGCTGCGCGACCGCATGGAGGTCATCCAGCTGCCGGGCTATACCGAGACCGAAAAGATCGGCATCGGCAAGCGGTTCCTCATCCCCAAGCAGATGAAGAACCACGGCCTGACCGAGAAGACGATCGCCATCACCGACGAGGCGATGGTCGAGCTGGTCCGTTCGTACACCCACGAGGCCGGCGTCCGTAATCTCGAGCGCGAGATCGCCAACGTCATGCGCAAAGTGGCTCGGGCAGTGGCCGAAGGCCGTAAGCGCAGGACCGTCGTGGACGTCAAGAAGCTCAACGAATACCTGGGGCCGCAGCGGTTCGAGTACGGCGAGCTTGAGGCCGAGGACCAGATCGGGTCCGCGACCGGACTGGTCGTGACCGAGGTCGGCGGCGACGTAATCGCCATCGAGGTCACGCTCATGGAGGGCAAGGAAGACTTCATCCTCACCGGCCAGCTGGGCGAGGTGATGCGCGAGTCTGCCCGAGCCGGCTTGTCCTGGATCCGCGCCCACGCCTCACAGCTTGGCATCAAGCGCGAGGTCTTCGAAAAGAACACGTTGCACATCCATGTGCCGGCGGGCGGCATCCCCAAGGACGGCCCGTCGGCGGGAATCACCATGGCCACAGCCATGATCAGCGCCTTCACCGGCATCGCCGTCCGCAAGGACATGGCCATGACAGGCGAGATCACTCTGCGCGGCAGGGTTCTACCAATCGGCGGGCTCAAGAGCAAGATCCTCGCGGCGCACCTGTCGGGCGCCAAGATGGTCATCCTGCCGAAGAAAAACGAGAAGGATCTGCGAGACATCCCCGACGAGATCCTCAAGCAGATCAAGATCGTGACCGTCGAAAACATGGAGCAGGTGCTTGAGTCGGCCCTGCGGCAGAAGCCGACGCCGCTGCCCACGGACCCGGGAAAGACCGCCGAGGCCGGAAAGGAGCCCGAGACGGATCCCGAAGCTGGGGTTCGACGAGGGTTCCCGACACCGGTAGATCAGCCACCAGCCATGGCGTAGCCAACGCGGAGGAGACCGATCTCCGGCGTCGGCTAGTTACGACCGATAAGGGCTAGATGGCCGATTACGGAGGGGCCGTCACCGTGGAATACAAGGACTACTACAAGACGCTGGGAGTAGCCCGCACGGCCACTCCTGCCGAGATCAAGAAGACGTTTCGGCGGCTGGCCCGGGAGCTTCACCCTGACAAGAATCCCGGCAACAAGGCCGCGGAGGCGCGGTTCAAGGAAGTGAACGAGGCCCACGAGGTCCTCGGCGACCCCAAGAAGCGCCAACAGTACGACGCGCTCGGCTCCAACTGGGAGCAAGTGTCGCGAGCCGGTGGTGCTGGAGCAGGCGGATCCGGTCCGGCGGGCAACCCGTTCGGGGGCGACCCATTCGGCCCGGGCAGTCCGTTCGCCGGTTACGGCGCCGGCAAGGCCGGCAACGTCCGCTACGAATTCCGGGGTGCGGGCGGACAGGACTTCTCTGACTTCTTCCGCACCTTCTTCGGCGGCGCTGGGGCGCCCGATTCTGCCGCCACGGCCGCCGCCACCCGCAGCGGCGCCAACCGCCGATCGGGCAGCCCGTTCGAGGACCTATTCTCCCGACTGCGCCCAGATCAGTCGAGTGGAGCCGGGGCGGGAACCGACGCCAGCGGTGCCCACAATTCGACCCAGCCCACGGCCCGTCACAAGGGGACGCACCGCGGCGCGGATGCCGAGGTGGAGGTGGACCTGACTCTGGAGGAGGCATTCCACGGCTCGGCGCGGCTCGTCCAGGTGGGCGACAAGCGCCTCGAGGTGAAGGTTCCGGCAGGTGTCGAGACCGGCAGCAAGATCCGCCTCAGCGGCAAGGCCAGTTCCGGCAAGGACGCCGGCGATCTTTACCTGATCGCCAGGGTTCAGCCTCATTCCGTCTTCACCCGCAGCGGCGCAGACCTGACTCGCGAGTTGCCGGTCACACTCGGCGAGGCGTTGCTTGGCGGCGAGGTCGAGGTTGACACTCTCCGCGGCCGTGTTCTGCTCAAGATTCCGGCTGGGACTCAGTCCGGTCAGGCATTTCGACTCACCGGCCAGGGAATGCCCCGCCTCAAGGGCGATGGCGCCGGTGATCTCTACGCCAGAGTCAAGGTCATCCTGCCGCCAACGCTGGAGGGCCGGCAGAGAACGGCCGCAGAGGAGTTCCTGCGCCAGGTCGCCCAACCCAACCCTCGTATCAAGACGTGACCGCAAAGAGACGCCCATGAACCTAGACCGATTTACCCAAAGAGCCCAGGAAGCGATCGTCGCGGCCCAGCGACTCGCCGAGGAACTGCAGAGTCCGGTCCTCGATTCGGAGCACCTCCTCGCAGCCCTGGTTGAGGCCGATGACGGCATTCCAGCCGAGACGATGAGGCGTCTGGGCGCGGATGTGCCTGCCTTCCGAGGCGAGTTGGCCTCAGCCCTCAACAAGCGCGCCCGCATCCAGGGCGGCTCCCTGTCCGCAGATCCCCGCTTCAAGCGGGCCGTCGAGCGGGCAGGCGACGAGGCGCGACGCCTCAAAGACGACTACGTCTCCACGGAGCATCTGCTGCTGGCCGTTGCGGAGGGCGGCGGTGAAGCCCAGCAACTGCTTGACCGCCACGGGGCAAACAGGGAGGCGATCCTGCAGGCCCTGGCCAGCGTCCGAGGCGGCCAGCGCGTGACCAGCCAGACGCCCGAATCCACGTACGCGGCCCTCGAGAAGTACGGCCGTGACCTAACGGCCGAGGCTCGGGCGGGCAAGCTGGACCCGGTCATCGGCCGCGACGAGGAGATCCGCCGCGTCATCCAGGTGCTGTCCCGCCGCACCAAGAACAACCCGGTTCTGATCGGCGAGCCGGGCGTGGGCAAGACTGCGGTTGTGGAGGGCCTGGCCCAACGCATCATCCGCGGCGACGTGCCTGAGACGCTCAAGGACAAGAGGGTCATCTCGCTGGATCTGGGCGCACTCATCGCCGGAGCCAAATATCGCGGCGAATTCGAGGAGCGCCTCAAGGCCGTCCTCAAGGAGATCAAGGACGCCGAGGGTCGGATCATCCTGTTCATCGACGAGCTCCACACGGTCGTAGGTGCAGGCGCGGCAGAGGGCGCGATGGACGCCTCCAACCTGCTCAAGCCGATGCTGGCCCGCGGCGAGCTGCACACAATCGGCGCCACCACATTGGACGAGTACCGCAAACACATCGAGAAAGACGCGGCCCTGGAGCGGCGCTTCCAGCCCGTCCTTGTGGATGAGCCGACGGTCGAGGAGACGATCTCGATCCTGCGTGGCCTGCGTGAGAAGTACGAGGTCCATCACGGCGTCCGGATCACGGACTCCGCGCTCGTCGCGGCGGCCACCCTGTCGAACCGCTACATCAGCGACCGCTTCCTGCCCGACAAGGGCATCGACCTCATGGACGAGGCGGCCAGCCGGCTGCGCATGGAGATCGATTCGATGCCGATCGAACTCGACGAGCTGGAACGGCGGCGTATCCAGCTCGAGATCGAGCGTGAGGCCCTGCGCAAGGAAACGGATGACGCGTCGAAGGCGCGGCTGGCCGTGCTGGAGCGCGAGTTGGCCGAGACGGGCGAACAAGCCACGGCCATGAAGCAGCGCTGGCAGGGCGAGAAGGACGCCATCGGCGGGCTGCGCGCCACCAAGTCGGAGATCGAGGCGCTCGCGGTTAGGGTCGAGCAGGCGGAGCGCGAGGCCGACTTCGGCACGGCGGCCCAGCTCAAGTACGGCAAGCTGCCCGAGTTGCAGACCCGGCTCAAGGAGCAGGAGGCGGCCATCGGCGCCCTCTCCGG
>JAYUDR010000289.1:0-7979 GCA_043739665.1 Chloroflexota bacterium | reverse complement strand
GGGGGCGCGAGGTGGGGTGCGGCGCGGGAGGCGCAGCACGGAGCGCGCGGGGCGGGGCGCGGGGGCGCGGGGCTCGGCGCGGGAGGCGCAGCACGGAGCGCACGGGGTGCGAATCTTTCCCAGTGCACACCACGACGACATTGGGCAAGCGACCGCAACCGAATCGGGTCTTGTACCCCTGAGCGTCGCCCTTTTCGACCGCGAGTTCGAATGAAACGGGCGATTTCCGGCCGTCGTGCCCCCGTTTGAGCGCGTGGTCGGCCTAGACATCGGTCGTGCTGCTGCGATCCGTTTCGAAGCCTTGCTCAATGTCATCCTGATGTTCAATCGGCAAGACTTGGGGCGACCCAAGGCGACCCAAGGCGCCACGAGCCACGAGCCACGAGCCACGACCCAAGGCGCCACTAGCCACGAGCCATGCCTCACGCACGGGGCCAGGCGTGCGGGGGCGCGAAGCGCGACTCGCTCGCGGGCGCGAAGATTGAACGGTCAATGTGGCCTCGGGCGTAGATCGACTATCACAGCCGCGAGGGAGACCCGTGATCGAATTGGCCAGCGTCCAGCCGCGCGAGGATGACCGCGTGGCCGAGCTGCTGCTGGCCGGCGTCCCGGAGGCCCACCGGCTCGCCTCGTGGATCCTGCGCGACCCGGTCGGCGCCGAAGATGCCGTCCAGGAGGCGCTTCTCCGCGCCTGGAGCCGGCGCCGAACTATCCGCTTCGAGCTGGGCGAGCCTCACCGCTGGTTCATGCGAATTGTGCTCAACGTCTGCCGAGATGAGTTGCGGCGGAGGCGCCGCCAGCCTGTCACGCCGATCACGCCACCTGACCCGGCCCGGGCGATCGAGTCGCCGGCAGAGGCGTGGACCGCGCAGCCCTGGGCATCCGCGGATCACGACGACCTCGAGCGCGCAATCGGCCGCCTCAAGGAAGACGAGCAGATCGTGCTGGGCCTTCGGTTCGGGCGAGACCTTACCGTGCCCCAAATCGCCGCCCAGACCGGTCTACCTGAAGGCACGGTCAAATCCCGACTTCACTACGCCCTGGAGCATGTCCGCGCCGCGCTCGATGCCGAACGCCGGGCGGAGGAGCAGAAACCATGAACACGCCCGACATCGAGACGAGGATTCGCTCCTACTACAGGACTTACGAGCCGAAGGACTCCGCGCGGCTGATGCTGGCTTCGCGCGACCTACTCGATGAAGCGCGTCGGTCACACCCGAGGCGCCTGCTCTGGGGCAGCCTGCGACTTGCCGCGACCCTGGCCGCGGCCGTCGTCTTGCTGGCGGTGCTGGTGCTGCCGCGGTTCGGAACGGCGGTTGGCCCTGGGTCCGGCACTGCCTCGCCGGGCCCGACATTCGATCTGCCGGCCGCCCTGAACGCCCAGGTCGACGAGGCCGGGCTGATGCGCACGGGCGGGATCTGGGCCGTCCAGGGCTCGTACTTCCTGACCTCCACGAACAACGGGGCAACGTGGCGAGCCGGGTCCTTCCCGAGCCCGGGCGGAGTGGTGGCCGTTGAGCAGGTGTACGTCCTGGATCAGGACCACGCCTGGGCGATCACCTCGAACGGGATGAACGGGGGGCTGGCGACCCCGGCTGCCTCTGGACAGCTGTTCGCAGTAAGCCGAACCGGCGATGGCGGCCGGACTTGGCAATCAACGACGGTGTCCGGCAACTACCGCTGCGACTCGGCGACGATCTCGTTCGTCGACGCGGACCGCGGCTTCATCATGTGCTCGTATGGCTCCACACCCGGGCCTGACGGACCCATGGCTCAGTTCCGCGCCGGTTCGAAGAAGGGTTCGGGCACGGTTCTCCGGACGAACGACGCCGGAGCGAGCTGGTCCGTCGCGGGCGGCGGCACCGGGCTAGGGTCGCAATTCACGGCCAGCGATGCGAATACGCTCTGGTCGGCCCCGGACCTCACGTCGTCGACATACTCGGGCGTCGCTCTGGCGGTGAGTCGAGATGCCGGCCTGACCTGGTCGACGGTCGATCTGCCCGACCTGGCGTCCGTCCCCGCGGACGCCGCTGTCGGCGTTGCCGCCGGGCCGATCTTCTGGGATGCGTCGGACGGAGCAATCGCAGTCGGTGTCTTCCTGAATGGTTCGGCCACTCCCCCAGCAGTGTGGTTCTACCGAACCTCCGATGCCGGCCGGTCGTGGAACGTGTTCAAGAAGCCGACCGACTTCCCGATGATGGACTTCCCGCCTGCCGCTTTGGTCGGACGCCAGTGGGCGGCCAGAATGCTGGGCAACTACAACTTGGCCGTGAGCGGCGACTTTGGGGCGAGCTGGACGGATGTGCCCGGGACCGGTATGCGGGAGAACACGTCATTCCTGTCGGTCGACCTGATAGATAAGGATCACGGCATCGCCACCGTATTCGGGGGTCCAGGCACCCGTGTGCTGATGCAGACCTCTGACGGCGGCAGGAGCTGGCATGCGGCCAACTTCGGCGACGCGCGGACGAAGGTGCCAGCCGACTCGGCACAGGATCGGATCACGGCGAAAGGCAAGGCCGAGGAGTTCACGACGATGGCATTCAAGTCACCGCCGTCGGCCTGGGGGATGCTGTCCTCGTCCTCGCAACGGGCCTATGCGAGCGAGACCGTCTTCGAGGCGGCGCAAGCGGCACTCGCCAAGCGGGCCAACTATGCCCTGTCAATGGGCGAGATCACCAACAGTACGGCCGCGATCAGTCAGCAGAAACTGGGCCCAGGCGTTTGGGCCGACCTGACCACGGCCGCCGACCTCAGTCGGGCCTATGCCGTAGCCGTGTCTTTCCCGGGTTCCTCGGAGCCGCCGGAGACGCTCGTCGTCGCGCCGCTTGCGGCCACCGGTGACTGGCGCATCTGGGTCGTGGCCACGCCGTAGGTGGCAACCTGCGGTACGTATCCAGCCGGTCGAGCCGAAGGCGCGGTCGCCATGGTGCGGTTCACCTTGCGAATGCGATTGGAGCGACCTTGTTGTGTCTCCCGGCGGCCCTGCCGCCCGGAGGAAGGGGTCCTTGGTCGCGCGCGATCTGAACTGACGATCACATCAGAGGGACCTCGGTCGGTCCCCAGCCACAGCCATTAGCGCTGCGGCCAGTCCGTCTCCGGAACCAGCGGTAGGTGTCTGCCGTCACTCGGGTCGGCGCCGTCGGCGCGGCGCGGGGCGCAGGGCGCGGCGCGGGGGCGCGCGAATCTTTCCTAATGCACACCACGACGACATTGGGCAAGCGACCGCCACCGAATCGGGTCCTGTGTCCCTGTGCGGCACCCTTTTCGAGGGCCAGTTCGAGCGAAACGGCCTGTTCCCGGCTTTCGTGCCCCCTTTTGAGCGCCTGGTCGAGCCAAACATGGTCGCTCGGCTGGGATCCGTTTCGACGCCTTGCTCGATGCCATCCTCATGTTCAATCGGCAAGACTTGCGGCGACCCAAGGCGCCAGAAGCTGGGCCTACGGAGCGAGGTGAAAGTTTCGACGGGGTCGCCGTCACCGTTGAGGGAGACATCGACCTGCGTGGGTTCTTCGGCGTCGATCCGTCGGTTCGGCCCGGCTTCACGTCGATCCGCGGAACCGTCCACCTCGACAGCCCGGCGTCGGCCTAGGAGTTGCGGAGGCTCCGCGATCACCTCAACGCCCATTGCCCGGTGCTGGACCTCATCTCCTCACCGACGCCAGTAACCTTCGAGCTCGCCACCACAGATGGCGATGAGCCCCTCAGAGATCTAGTACCGCGGTCAGCTTGGCCCCGGTGAGCTGTGCGACACACCACGGAAAGTGTCCATCGCTGCCGTCCGGCGTGAACACGTTGCTGGTCGCCACGGCGTATGCGGCACGGTAGATCAACATCGCTTCGACGGGGTATCCCAGTTCGGCGGCGAAACGATCGGTAACGGCAGCAGCGATCGTCGGGGCGTGCGGCCCGTACATGTTCATGGTCACGGCGGTGATGCTCGCATCCAGTCGCGGATCGCCTGCCGTGGACAGCAATCCGAAGTCGATTACCGCTACCGGCCGGACGCTATCGTCCACCAGGATGTTCTCGCCAAATAGGTCTCCATGGATGACCGTGCTTGGCACGCTGTCGAGTGCGTCCAGCTTCTCCAGGATCCTCGTGTAGCGGCGGTCGAAGTCCGGTACGTGGCTGCGCAGCGCGCCGCCGAAACGCGCCACGCGGCGCTCCAATAGCGCGACTAGGGCAGTGCGGAAGTCGTCCGTGCCCGCCCAGAACGGACGACTCTCGTCTAGCACTGACATCTCTCGCATCGCATCGGTACCAGGCACGGTGGCCAGCGCCAGGAGCACTTCAACGACGCAATTCACGGTGGCCGGATCCAGCTCGGCGTCCTCAAACGCTAGCCGCTTCTGTAGCGGTTGGCCGTGCAACTCCTGTTCGAACGTCACGGCAACGCCGTCGACCTCCTCGACCGCCAGAATCACCGGAGTGGCGAACGGCAATCCGGCGCGGGCGACATCCGCGTAAAATCTCTGCATCCGGACGAGCTCCGCCTCGCGACGGCGGCCCCATACCTTCGCCACCGTCCCGTTGCCGAGACGGTAGATCGCACCTTCTACTCCGGCCCCGAGCGGTCTCACGTCCGAGTACCCTCGGCGGGTGAAGTGCTCAATCCATTCAGCGGTATGGACCCGTCTAAATCCCGACAAGCCCGGACCCTTCCATCGGTTGCCGTGAAGGCCGCGCCGCGGCAACGGTTCACCGGCAGCCTACCAGTCGACCGCGGTTAGGGTTCAAGTCGCCGTCAGTTGGTCTCCGATTGGGGACCCGTCAGCGGGCCGCCGGGACGAAAGATGGTGCATCGACCACAGCAGCCGGCGTTGCGCGTGGATGTCCGATCGTGTCTCGGGCTCGCGCTGACTGGCGCGTCGGGGTTGTGACCACGCCGTAGCGGCACAGGAGCGCGCGCCCGGCCCATGGGTGCTAGCTCCGGCCGTACACCGGCCCGAAGTTGGCGCAGGCACGGTAGTCGGCGCCTTCCGGGTCGGCAGTTCCGAGGGAGTTCCAGACACTCGGGCGGAAGAGCTTTTCGGCCGGCACGTTATGCATGCTGACCGGGATGCGGAGCAATGCGGCCAGGCTGATCAGATCCTCGCCGATGTGCCCGTAGCTCATGGCGCAGTGATTGGCACCCCAGGCCGCCATGACGCTGTAGACGTCGCGGAACGCGCCGCTCCCGGTAAGCGTTGGCGCAAACCACTGGGTCGGCCACGTTGGATCGGTCCGTTTGTCCAGGGTGTCGTGTACTTCGGGCGGCAATTCAACCGTCCAACCCTCGGCCAGCTGGAGAACGGGACCGACGCCGTGCACGAGGTTGATGCGGGCCATCGTGACCGGCATTCCGCCGGGCGATACGAATTGAGAAGAGAACCCGCCGCCCCGGAAGTAGCCCGTTACGGCCGGATACCAGTTGATGGCCTTCAGGCTGACCGCGACCTCAGTCTCGGTGATCTCCCAGAAGGGTTTCATGGCCGGTTGGCCGTCGCGCTGAGTGTGGCCGGCCGCGTCAAGTGAGGCCGCTCCCGAGTTGATCAGGTGTATCACGCCACCTGCGGCTCGGCCCTCGAGAGTGTGGCCGGTCACGCGACGCACCGCGTCGGGGCTCCAGTAGGTCCGCACGTCGGCGAAGATCTGGGCGGTATTCGTCAGCAGATAGCCGAACAGCATCGACGCCCCGTTGAGGCTGTCGTTCTCGGTCGCGAAGACGTAAGGCGCCCGGATGCCGTCCCAGTCGAACGACGAGTTGAGGATCGCCTCCATGAAGTCGCCGTTGGGGGAGTGGTCCGTCCAATGGCGTTGCCCCTGGAAGCCGCCCAGGATCGCGTTGTGCCCTAGGGCCTCTTCGCCGAAACCCAGCTCGGCCAGTCGCCCATTCCCGACCAGGAGGTCGCGGGCGATGAGCGTCATCTTGACGACCGTCTCCCAGTCACGGTCCTTCTGCTCGCGGCCGCGGGTCTGGTCGGGCGTGTTGCGGTCGGTGCTCTCCCGGCAATTGGCGCGAACCCACTTGTGAGCCCGTTCGAACTCGGCCGGGTCGAATATTCCCACGTCGATACGGCGCGTCAGCTCGGACATATCGACTGCCTCGACGCGCATGCCGAGGTAGCGCTCGAAGAAGCCCTGGTCCACGATCGAGCCCGCGATACCCATCGAGACGCCGCCCAGCGAGAGGTAGGACTTGCCCCGCATGATCGCCGCAGCCAGCGCGGCCCGGGCGAAGCGGAGCAGCTTCTCCTGGACGTCGGCAGGGATGGTGCCGTCGCCGGCGTCCTGGACGTCACGGCCATAGATGCCGAAAGCCGGGAGGCCCTTCTGGGCGTGGCCGGCGAGGACGGCCGCGAGGTAGACGGCGCCCGGGCGCTCGGTCCCGTTGAAGCCCCAAACCGCCTTGGGCGCCAGGGGGTCCATGTCCATTGTCTCCGAGCCGTAGCACCAACAGGGCGTCACGGTAAGAGAGACCCCCACGCCCTCCCGGGTGAAGAGTTCCGCGGCTCGAGCGGCCTCCACGACGCCGCCGATGCAGTCGTCGGGGATTACGCATTGCACCGCTTGACCATCGGGATAACGCAGGTTGGCGCTGAGGAAGTCAGCCGCCGCCCGCGCCAGCCCCATCGTCTGGCCCTCCAACGATTCGCGGACACCATTGCGTCGTCCGTCGATGGCCGGGCGAATACCGATCTTCGGCCAACCGCCGACGTACCGACCAGTCGCGAGCGCGGTCTTGACCACGGTGCGCCTCCTTGGGAGAAATGGGACACGGGCAACGGCTTGGTGCGTAAATGCTAGCCCTCCCGGACTTCCCCCTCAGCGGACGTCGGGCCTTACTGGGCGATGGTCCCGTCCAGATCCCAGAGATCTTCCCAGGTCTGGCCTTCCTTCCACAGGAAGACCTGGCCCTTGATGAGACGGCTGTTGCGTTTGATGCTCGCGACCGCCTTCATTTCTTCGTCGGTCAGCGGCTCTGAGACCGCCGACCGCAGGTTGCTCAGGTATTCGTTGCGGAAGACCGAGAAAGGAATCGGGACCTGACCCCGCTGGATCGCCCACTTTACGCAGACGGTCGCCGGGTGAACTCCGAGTCGCTGGGCGATGCCGACGATGACCGGGTCCTCGATGTCCACCGTGTCGGTCTCGGTGCGGTCGCGGTCGGGGCGCGTGGGCGAGCCAATGGGGGCGAAGCCGATGGGCGCGATGCCGCTGTCGACGACGAACCTGAACAGCTCGGCCTGCTGGAAATGCGGGTGCAGCTCCATCTCGTTGCAAGCGGGCTTGATGCGGGCGTCCCGGAGGAGCAACTGCAGCTTGGGGATCGTCATGTTGGAGGTGCCGATGTGACGCACCAGACCCATGTCGACGAGCTTCTCCAGCTCGCGCCACGTGGCCATAAACTGCTCGTGGATGTACGGCTTCGCGTTGTGGGCGCGCGAAGTCACGTCGACGCCGGGCGCGTGGTGGTTCGGGAATGGCCAGTGGATCAGGTAGAGGTCCAGGTATTGGAGGCGGAGGTCGCTCAACGACTTCTTGAACGCGGGGATCACGTCGGCGGGATCGTGTTTGTCGTTCCAGAGCTTCGAGGTGACCCACAGGTCGCCCCGCGGGACCCCGCCGGCGATCACAGTCTCGAGGGCGGCACCGATAAGGTGCTCGTTGCCATATATAGCGGCGCAGTCGAAATGGCGGTAGCCAACTTCGGCTGCGCCGATTACTGCCTTGGCGATGTCCTGTGCGCTGAAGCGATCCGATCCGAACGTCCCCAGCCCAATCGCGGGCATCTTGGCGCCGGTCCAGAGCACACGCTGGGGCACGCTGCGCGGGTCAACCCCGTCTTCCGCGATGGCGAACGGTCCCGACTGCGTCTGGCTCATGCACGGTTCTCCTTTGGACTCTGTCGGTAGGAGTAAAAGCCACCGCCTCGGAGCGTGGCGGCGCGGTCGATCGGCGTGTGATTAGTTCGCTCGGCAGGACGATGGTGCGCG
>JAYUDR010000288.1:0-7981 GCA_043739665.1 Chloroflexota bacterium | reverse complement strand
TTGTCCGGTTGGGCCGGACAAACGCGACTTCTGTGTCCGGTCCTCGAGGAACCGCCGAGGAAAGGGCGGATCGGGACACTAGCTGGTGGCCGGCCGGCGCGCTACTGCCTCGGCCCACTACTCCCCTGCCCCTTTCGCGAAGTCCAACGATGCCGAGTTTATGCAGTAACGCAGCCCCGTGGGCTTCGGCCCGTCATCGAAGATGTGTCCCAGGTGGGCGCCGCAGTTTGCGCACAAGACCTCCGTTCGGACCGACCCGAAGGTGCGGTCCACTCGAGTGGTGACTCGCGCCTTGTCGACAACGTCGAAGAAGCTGGGCCAGCCGCAGCGAGAGTCGTACTTCTCGCTGGACCTGAAGAGGACCTCGCCGCACACAATGCAGCGGTAGGCTCCAGTTTCTTTGCTGTCCCAATAGGCGCCAGTGAAGGGCCGCTCCGTATCCGCCTCCTGAGTCACGGCGTACTGAAGCGCGGTGAGGCGGCGTTTCAACTCCGCCTGATCGACCGGAGCAGTCATCCAGAGACTCCTTTCCGCTGGCTGAAGAGCGAACGCGCGGGTTCAATCCGACGCTACCACTCCAGTCGAATCGAAGAGGGCGACCTGGCCGGCAAGACCACCCGATGGCGCAGCTGTCTGGACGATATCCTCCGTATAGCGTCTGACCGACAAGGCGCCAGCAGGGAGAGACTCCATGGATCCGAACGACCCGGGCCAAGCGCCCGACGCACCGCCTCCGTACGGCACCCCGCCGGCGTCCCCGTACGGCGCGCCCCCAGATTCCCCATACGGTGCCCCGCCACCGCCCGCATATGGTGCCCCGCCGACGTCCCCGTATGGTGCGCCGCCAGATTCCCCGTATGGTGCGCCGCCACCGCCCCAATATGGTGCTCCGCCTTCGGCATGGGGTGTGCCCGCACCCGCCACTCCCGCTCGAAAGGGTCCTCCTCGTCGACTAATCACGGCACTAACTGCGATCATCCTCGTCGTAGTGATTGGCGCCGGTGTCCTGGTTGTGCTTGGGGGCGGCTCCGGCAAGGTGTTGTTCTCGAGGTCTACCTACAACGATGGCACCAAGACGTGTCGTTTCGACAACGCGATCACGACCGCCTCCACGTCTGACTCGGTGTATATGATCGCGGACCTGAAGGACACCCTAAAGGCGTCCGACAGATACACGCTCACAGTCGTCATGGATGGTCAGACTATCCTCACCAACACGCTAGCAGCCTCCAAGGAATTCAACTGCTACGTGGAGCAAGGGGGCCTCGGCAAGTTGCCGGCAGGTGTCTACAAGTTCACGTTCACCAAGGACGGTAAAACTGAGGCTGAGGGGACACTTACAGTCAAGTAGTCGCCCATTCGTAACCAGGCCGGACCGCGGCCGGTGGAGCGCGCGCATCATCGCCACATGACTGCGCGGGGCGAAACCGGCCGCGTTTCTGCCCGCGGCCGGGCATTTGCCACTCCACCGGAGATCCGATGCGCTTGCCAGATTTCGCCCTGGAACGGTTCTTTGCACGCTGGGAGTTCAAGGCCGAACTGCTCCTGTGCGCCTCCGATGTTGAAGGCTGGCGCATGCGCGACCTGCTCGAGCTGGCCGACGAGGACGACCGCCGACGCTGGGATGACCTGCGATTGGGCTATACCGAATCGTCCGGCGACCCGGCTCTGCGGGCTGCGATAGCTGGACTTTACGAGCGGGTCTCGCCGGACGAGGTGCTGGTCTTCGCCGGCGCCGAGGAGGCGATTTTCGCGCTCAACAATGTGCTGCTGGGGCCCGGCGACCACGCCGTGGTGGTCCGGCCGGCGTATCAGTCACTGGCCGAGGTGGGTCGGGCGGCAGGGGCCGAGGTCACGCGCGTGGACTTGCGCGAGACGGACGGCTGGAGGCTGGATACCGACGAAGTCCAGGCCGCCCTACGGCCGAACACGAAGCTCATCCTCATCAACGAACCTCACAACCCCACCGGCTCGCTGATGGACCGGCCGACGTTCGACCGGCTGGTCGAGCTGGCAACCGAGGCGGGCGCGCATCTGGTCGTCGACGAGGTCTACCGCTTCCTGGAATTCAACGCGGCCGACCGACTGCCCGCGGGTGCCGACGCGCTTGCGGCAGGCGTAAGTATCGGCGTCATGTCTAAGTCGTTCGCCCTGGCCGGCCTGCGCATCGGCTGGGTCGCCACGCGCGACCGCGAGCTACTGGCGCGGCTGGCCGCGTTCAAGGACTACACCACGATTTGCAACTCGGCGCCGGCCGAGGTGCTGGCGCTGATCGCGCTGAAAGCCGCTGATCGGGTACTGGCGCGGAACCGGGGCATCGTTCAAACGAACCTGCCGCTCCTCGACGCGTTCTTCGAGCGCTGGGCCGGCACCTTCGAGTGGGTCCGGCCGCGAGGCGGCAGCATCGGCTTCCCGCGCCTCGTCGCCGACCTGCCGATCGACCGTTTCGCGCAGGATCTCGTCCGTGACACGGGAGTGCTCATCCTGCCGGGCTCGGTCTTCGAGGACGCGGGCAACCACTTCCGCCTGGGCTTCGGCCGAACGAACATGCCGACGGCGCTGGAGCGCTTGAACTCATACGCGCAGCGGACACTGCGCTAGACGGGCTGCTCGGCCGTCAGGCTCGAGCCGGGCCGCCCCGAAGCTCCTTTAGCGCCTCGGCGTAGAGACCGGCGAAGGCTCGCGAAGTCGTCGGGAAAGCGTGAATCATGGCCGCCAGAGTCGCGACCGGAGTCCGCGTTTGGATCGCCAGCACCGTTTCGTGGATCGCGGCCGACGCATCCGGCGCGACCACCGACGCCCCAATCAGCGTCCCCGATGAGCGGTCGACGACGATGGCCACGTGCCCAAAGGCCGCCTCGAGTTCGTAGCCGCGGGTGGTAGTGGCAAAGTCGACGACCTTCTCAAAGGCGTCCACCCCGGCCGCCTTCGCCCCCTCGACGCTCAGGCCGACTGAGGCGAGTTCGGGCTCCAGGAAGAGGGCGCGCGGGATGGCTCGATAGTCGGGCCCGACTTCCTCGCCCAGCGCCATCCGAACCGCCAGCCCACCCTGGTAGTGGGAGACGTGGGTGAACATCTCAGGACCTGCCGGGTCGCCGATCAGGTAGACGCCGTCCGCGATTCGAAGCCGCCCGTCCGGTCGTATCCCGCTCGGGTCGAGGCCAAGCGTTTCCAGCCCCAGACCGCCGAGATCGAACGCTCGACCGAGCGCCACCAGAATCCGCTCCCCCTGAACCCAGCCGCCGTCGCTCAGTTCGACGACATGGGCGTTACGGTCGCCGGCTCGGGGGCGGACGCGAACGGTCCGCGCCCCCAGGCGCAGCTCGACGCCATCGTCGCGCAGGATTCGGGCAGCGGCCTCCGAGATGCGCGGATGGTCGCGCTCCATCAGTCGCTCGTGCGAGTGGACCAACGCCGTCTCAACCCCGAACCTGGCAAACATGGAGCTGAGCTCCACGCCCATGGCGCCGCCGCCGAGCACAACCAGGCTGCGAGGTAGGTTGCGGGTCGCAGTGGCTTGCCTGTTGGTCCAGGGCTGCGCCTCGGCGAGCCCCTCGATCGGCGGCAGCATGGGCTGCGAGCCTGTGGCGACGATGATCGTCCCAGCCTCCAGCCGCTGAGCGGAGCTGGAGCGAGCGGCGTCGCCTGCGGGCCGCAGCTCCACGACGCCAGGCCCGACGATCCTCCCCTCTCCCCGATACACCCGGGCGCCGGCGTCCTCCAACGCCTTGACGCCGCTCGAGTCGTCCGGCCAGTCGCGGCCCTCCCGGTTGATCATGAAGTCGCGGCGATCGGAGGCACGCTGCCAGGAGTAGTCGCCGTGGCGGTGCATGCTTGCGGCGTGGAGTAGCGACTTGGACGGGACACAGGCCCAGAAAGGGCAGGACCCGCCGACGAGTTCTCGCTCCAGGACCGCCACGGTCTTGCCGGCCTCGAGCGCCGCATGCGCGGCGGCTTCACCGGCGGCGCCGGCACCGATGACAACGAAGTCGAAACGATCCATGGCTTCCCTCTGTTGGGCCCCAGCAGAATGGGCCGGGACCATCATCCTCCCGGGGGCCTCGATTTCGGCCGACGATCCGCACTGCGCATCGCGCCGACGGGCCTTCGGCCGCCATGGATGCGCCTACTATTCACCAGCAGGTGCAAGTTCGGCACCAGGCAGACCAGGCCAGGTCGGAGGGGTCAGCGATGGTGGGCAGGTTCACGAGCGGCATCTTCGGTGGTCACACCGGATCCGCCCCGTCACCGTTCGATGCGCTGAACGGGCCGCGCTTGGCCGGGGCCCAAGGGAGTCATCCCCTCCACTCGGTCAATGCCGAGGAACTGCTTCGCCCGACCGACGGCGCGATCTCCGGCGAGATATCCCTGGACCGCCCGGCCCGGGTCGGTGACGGCATAACCGGCCGCATCAAGCTGGTTGCCGGTGAGGCCGTCTCCTCGCGCAAGGCGTATCTGCGGCTCGTCGGACTCAGGCTGGACGAGGTGCGTCGCTCGGAGGATCACCACAACTCAAAAGGTGAGGTCACCTACACCGAGCGCTGGGTCGAGACCTCCGGGAACCTGTTCTCGCACGACGCCTTCCTCGAACCACCGATCCCAACCGACCTGCAGCCCGGCCAAGCATGGGAATCGACCTTCGCTGTCCCGGCCCCGCCGCTTGGTCCGCCATCCGCGCATCTCGGAGAATCGATCATCGCCTGGGCGCTCGAGGTCCGCTGGGACATCCCGATGAGAGGCGACCATTTCGTGGCCTTCTTCCTGCCGCTAGCCCAGCACCCGGACTTGCTGCGTGCCGGAGTCGGCAAACAGGGCGGCACGAGCCTCATGGCCGGCGTGCCCGTCGGCGACGCGACAATCAGCGTGGAGTCGCCGCTGCCGGCCGAGTCCGGGCAGGAGGTGCTGATCAAGGTCAGCTGGCCGTCCGCGCCCCAGGGACAGGGCGCCCGGATCGAGCTCCACCGCCGCACCAACGCCCCGAACGGGGTCGAGGGCATCATCGCCACGGTCGCTGTGGCGCCGGCGGATCTGACGAGCGGGGCCGCCGAAGCGCGACTCTTGGTCCCACCGGGCTCGGCACCCTCGTTCGACGGCGCCGGCCTTGAGATCACCTATGTGATTCGGGTCCTGGTCGACCGCCGTTTCCGCTCCGACGCAGCCATTGAGCGGCCGCTCGGGATCGTGTAGGCGCGGCGCGAGGCGCGGGGCGCGGCCGAGAACGTCAGGCCGATGGCGCGCGCACCTCACTCGACCCAGTCGAATGTCCGCGTGACTGCCTTTTTCCAGAGCCGGTATTCGCGCTCGCGGCGGTCGGGCTCCATCGTCGACTGCCATTCGCAGTCGCGGACCCAGTTGGCCCGCAGCTCGTCTACAGAACTCCAGAACCCGACAGCCAGCCCGGCCGCGTAGGCCGCGCCGAGGGCCGTGGTCTCGGCCACCTTCGGGCGGATCACGGGCACGCCCAGGACATCGGCCTGGAATTGCATCAGCAGCTCGTTGCCGACCATGCCGCCGTCCACCTTGAGCGCGGTCAGGGCCACGCCCGAATCGGCGTTCATGGCGTCGAGCACCTCGCGCGTCTGCCAGGCCGTGGCCTCCAGAACGGCTCGGGCGATGTGGCCGCGGTTGACGTAACGCGTCAGCCCGACGATCACGCCGCGCGCGTCGCCCCGCCAGTACGGCGCATACAAGCCCGAGAACGCGGGCACGAAATAGACCCCGCCGTTGTCGTCGACCGAACGCGCCAGCGTCTCCACCTCAGCCGAATCGCGGATGAGGCCCAGGTTGTCTCGCAGCCACTGAACGAGCGCGCCGGCGTAGGCGATCGAGCCCTCCAGGGCGTACGTGGCAGGGGCATTCCCGATGCGGTAGCCGAGCGTCGTCAGCAGCCCCGACTTCGAGGCGACCGGCTCTGTTCCGGTGTTGATGAGCATGAAGCAGCCGGTGCCGTAGGTGTTCTTTGCCTCGCCCGGATCGAAGCACGTCTGGCCGAACATGGCCGCCTGCTGGTCGCCCAGATCGCCCGCCATCGGCACGCCGGCCAGGTCGGCGACGGCGTCGCCGTAGACCTCGCTCGACGCCTGAATCGCCGGCAGCATGGCGCGGGGCACGCCCATGACCGCGAGCATCTCGTCGTCCCAGTCGAGGGTGCGGAGATTCATCAGCATCGTCCGGCTGGCGTTCGTGACGTCGGTGACGTGAATGGCGCGCCCGCCTGCCGACCCGCCGCCCCCGCGGGCCGCCGGGCCGCCCGAACCTTCGGCGCCGCCGGTCAGGTTCCAGATGAGCCAGCTATCGATCGTGCCGAACAGAAGGTCGCCCGCCTCCGCACGGGCCCTGGCACCAGCCACGTTGTCGAGGATCCAGCGGATCTTTGGGCCGGAAAAGTAGGTCGCCAGCGGCAGCCCGACTTTCGCGCGAAACCTGTCCTGACCGCCGTCGCGCGCCAACTCGGCGATGAAGCCGTCGGTCCGGGTGTCCTGCCAGACGATGGCGTTGTGGATCGGCCGACCGGTCAGTCGATCCCAGACGACCGTCGTCTCGCGCTGGTTCGCGATCCCGACAGCCGCCAGATCGGCCGCCGTCAGTCCCGCCTTCGTCAGCGCCCCGTGGATGACCTCCCGGCAGCGCGCCAGGATCTCGAGCGGGTCGTGCTCGACCCAGCCGGGCCGCGGGTAGATCTGCTGGTGCTCTCGCTGGTCGACCGAGACGACCGCGCCGGCATGATCGAACACCATGAAGCGCGTGCTCGTCGTGCCCTGATCGATCGCCCCGACGTATTTCGGCATCCTGGCCTCTTCTGTGGCGTTGGTTGCTAGAGGGCCAGTCTAGGACGTGTGAACTACACCGTCCGTCGCCTCGGACACTCGCGCCTCCGGCGATTAGGGGTGATGCCGGTCAAACTCCTGGGGTGGCCGAATAGCGGCCGCGGTAGGTCCAGTCCGGCCGCTAGACGCCGACGGGCTCGCGAACCAGAACGACCGTGGTTCGGCCCGGTTGCCATTCGCCGTACATAAGGAGAACCTTCTCGAGCACCGTGTCGACCCCCATCCGCTCGCGCACTTGTGCGTTTTCGAAGGGAAACACGACCTCGTTGATGCGACGCAGCGCAGCGTCAAGGCTGGACACGATCTTCTGGCTGCCTACCACAAGGATCACTCTGCCGGCGCCCGCGACGTACGCGCCGAGCTGGCCTCCAAGAGCCGACGCGGCGACCAGGGTCCCATCCTCGGTGACAGCTGCCACGCTTCCGAGCATGTAGTCCGGGGCGGCAATGAGCTTGCGGATCTCGCGACCCTGGGTCTTGCGATCCATGGCGAAATAGCGCGGTCGCAGCGCGTCGTAGCGCCCCGATGCCACGATTTCCGCGTACAGCCCAATGTCTTCAAGGGTCTTCGATTTGCCCGAATGCACCTCCGCGCCATTCGGAATCATGCCCAGCACGACCTTGCGCGCCTCATCGCCCGTGTCGACGACGATCGTCTCGATGTTGTGCGAGCGCAAGGCCGCGGCTACCCGCTCGATGCGCTCGATCCGCTCGGAGGTCTCGTCCGCCTGGCTGGTCATGGAGTGCTCCTCTTGTGATCAGCTGGCCTGGCGAGGCGCTTCATCGCCATGATCATCTGGCGCGGGCTCGGGGGCAGCGGCAATTCGCTCGCTCCCTCGCTTCGGAATCCATCGAGCAGCAATCCGACCAACCGCCTCCATGCATCTGGAGCGGCCCGGCCGGCCGCCTGAACGACGCCGGCGTTCGCCATCAGCAGTAGCACAAGGTCTTCCGGGACGAAGTCCGCACGCAGGGTCCCCTCCTTCTGAGCCCGCTCGATGAGTCGAACGGACGATTCGTACCCCCGGGCGCGGTGCGCCTCGAGTTCCTTCGCGTTCGCGAATGTTCTGGTGAGGACGTCATTGAAGCCGCGGTCGTCGGCCTGCATGGAGCAAACTCGCTCGACATAGGCGCAAAAGCCGGACCAGCCGTCCG
>JAYUDR010000287.1:0-18415 GCA_043739665.1 Chloroflexota bacterium | reverse complement strand
GCCAAACCCTGGCCCTGGCGATGCTGCGCCTGGACGCCGTCGAGGGACGTCTGGAGGACAGCGGCCACGGCGACGACGAAGACCTTGGGAGCGTGCGCGGTGCGCTTGTCGATGCGCTCGCCGAGATGCGGATCATCGCAGCGGGGCTGCGCACGCCCGAACTGGAGCGAGCCAAGCCGGCCGAGATCGTGAGACGGGCGGTGGCCGACCACGAGCGCCGGGCCGGCACACGCGCGACCGTCGACATAACTGGGATCCCCGCTCGGGCTCCGCTGGCCACCAAGATCGCCCTCTACCGCATCCTTTCCGAGGCGCTCTCCAACGCTGCCCGCCACGGCCAGGGGGCGGGCATTACGGTCACGGTCACAACCTCGACCGACGCTCAACTCTTGGCCGAGGTGAGCGACGGGGGCCCCGGGTTCGACGTCCGCCGGCGACCACGCCGGGGCCATCTCGGGCTGGCCGGAATGCGCGAGCGTGCCGAGTTGCTCGGCGGCCGGCTGGAAGTGGAGTCCCGCATCGGCGCCGGGACCCGCATCCGCGCATACCTGCCGATCACCGAAGCTGCGAGCGAAGTTCCATGACCGAAGCGATCCGAATCGTGGTTGCCGACGACCACCCGATGTTCCTGGACGGCCTCGTAGCGACGCTCTCGGCCGACGAGGAGCTTGAGGTGGTCGCCATAGTCGGGGATGCGACCGCGGCCGTGCGCGCCATCCGGGAACACACGCCCGATATCGCGCTGCTGGATGTGGCGATGCCCGGCGGTGGTTTCGAAGCTGCCCGCCAGATAGCTGCTGCATCTCCGGCCACGCGTCTGGTCATGCTCACCAGTTCCGAGAACGAGGACGACTTGATGGCCGCAATGAAGGCCGGGGCGAGGGGGTATGTGCTGAAGGGCGTCTCCGGCAGAGATCTGCGGGCGATCCTCAAGTCGATCCACGCCGGCCGGACTTACCTCGCTCCGGGGCTTGCCTTCGGAGCGCTCCATGAACTGACGAAGCCACGAACGCCCAATCCTATCGACGAGTTGACCGGCCGAGAGCGGGAGGTGCTGGCGCTGGTCGCCTCGGGCCTTTCAAATGCCGAGATAGGTGGCCGCCTGGGATTGGCCGAGAAGACAGTGAAGCACTACATGACCAGCATTCTCGGCAAACTCGGGGTGGCCAGCCGCGTTGAAGCCGCCCTGCTGGCCTACAAAGCCGGGCTGGCATCAGGCGAGGGCGGATCGACCCGCAAGTGACGAGCCGGACCCGCGCCATCTGCTCTCGGGTGGACCCAGAGGATGGCCACCGTCTGGCCTCCGATGAGGACCCATGGCCCCCACCTTGAATCGGGCAGACCGATCGAGCCATGGAGCGGGGCGCGCGCCGCAGTACCACAGCCCCCTTTTCGGCGCCACTTCCGTACAATGCATCCCGCCGGCCGAGTTTGAGGGCGCCAACCATCAACTCGAAGAGTTGCGCGATCTGGGAGGCGGTGAGGGATGTTTGTCGGATCGGGACGCATCGAAGCGGTTGATGCACTGGTTCGATCCTTCGAGGGTGTCGTTTCCGGCTCGGGTTCTCGTCTCGTAGTGCTTTCTGCGCCGACCGGCTTCGGGAAATCGCGCATCGTGCAGGAGTTCTACGCGCGCATCGCGGCGTCACAGCCGGTACCGGCCTATTGGCCAGCGCGAATTGAGGGTGATCAGGTGTTGCGCTGGACGGACTCCCGCAAGTGCGTGTTCCCGTCGAGCTTTGTGGTCCCGGCCGGGGCGCAACTCCCGTGGTTTTGGTGGGGGGTGAGCTGTGGCAAGCGCCAGGACGGTCGGTATGCCCAAGCACTCTTCGACGATGCGACACAGCTGACCGCTCATGGAGGAGCGCTCTACGACTGCCTGCGAGGGGCCGATTTTGCGGGGCGCTCGTTCGACGGTACGTCCGCGCTGATCGGAGTACTCGGTCTGCTGGGCGTCGCCATCGTGCCACCAGTGGCGATCGGCGCGACCATTGCCGGGGGCGTGAAAACCCTTTGGCAGAACAAGGACCTTCTTGAGCGGCTGGGGAACTGGCGGGCGAAGCGAGAGATGCGCACCCAAGGTGCCGCCGTCGATGCCGAATCCCATGGCCGGGGTGCACAGATCAGCGAACTTGCCGCCAACGCTGTGACCGTGTCGCGCAAGGTGCCTGTCGTCGTCGTAGTCGACGATGCCCATTGGGCTGACCCGACGCTTGTCGAGTTTGCCGATGAGGTTCTTGGGAACCCTCAGGCACGGGTGCTGATTGTGGCAACGACCTGGCCGATCCTTGACGTCGATGAGCAGGCGGGGCCGTTCTCGAAGTGGCTCAGAGACGCTCTCCTTGAGGAGCCGAAGAAACGGCAGATCGAGGTCAAAACACTCGACATGCTCGGCGAACAGGATCTCGCGGCGTTGGTCCAGGCGGAGTACGCGATGGTGGCCCCCGCCGATGCCCAACCCCTTTCAGGAGAGGTCATCGCCGGCGTCCTCGACCTTGTCGGCGGAACGCCGATGGGGGTCCGGGCCCTGTTCGGGCTGGACCGAACCCGTCGGCTGATCGCCGAAGACGGTCTCACGCTGCGTGACATTGGCCGACTGCCACGGGACCTCGAAGACGCACTCCGCCTGTACTGGGATGACATTCCAGAGGCTGTTCAGACCGTGCTCGCCATCGCAGCAGTGGCCGGCTTCAAGTTTCTCCCCACACCGATAGTGACAGCTGCGGCGGCTCAAGGAATCAATGGCGCTCTCGAACGACTCAAGCAGGGAGAGAACCCGTACAGCTTCGTCCGGAACGTTGAGACCGGGCTCGCGACGTTCGTGGACCCGGTCTTCCATGATGCTGCGAAACGTGAAGCGGACGACCGATTCACCAACCCCCAACGTAGCTCGATACGGCAAGCGATCATCGACTACGCCCTCACGGTCTCCTTAGCTGGCCAGGGTCCCGGTGTTTGCGAGGAGGCATGGTCGACCCACGTCAGGTTCGCTTCGGAAGGGGTCGCCGACCCGGCGCCCGCGGCCCTGTCGGCTGCCAATCTGGCCGAGCTTTCCGCAAGCAGGTTTGACTACCTTGAGGCGATCGCTCTCGCCCGGCGTTCGCTCAATTGGACGGCCGCTCCATCGGGAGACTCCCAGACACTGACCCTCCGCCGCGATCTCGGTCGCTGGTTGAGTCTGGCCGGCCAACTGCCTGAGGCCGTGCAGACGGCACGTTACGTTGTCGAGGCGTTGCTGGCGATGCCTGCATCGCATAACCGCGACGCTCTTCTCGTGAACGCCCACCTCGAACTGGCCATGTCTCTGAAGCGTCAACAGAAGCTGGACGCCGCCATCGAAGAATGTCGAAAGGCAGAGGATCTGCTGATTGAGATCCAGATCTCGGATGAAGCCGGCATATCGCTTAGACGCCTCGTGAAGCGCGCGCAGGCAGGATGTCTTGGAGAGAGGCCGGAGACGGTCGGTCAGGCGATTCAGATGCTTGAAGCGTTGCTCGCCGATGAGGCACGCCCTGCTATTACGTATGGCGAGGCGATGGAAATTCGGCAAGGCCTCGGTTCACTTTATGGGGATCAACGCATCCCGTCTGCCCTGCGCCTCGCACGTGCCGTCGAAGTGTTCCGCGAACTGCGCACGGACCGCGAACGTGTCGTCGGCGTGGACGATCCCGCCACGCTCGAGACCACGCACAGTCTCGCCTATGTGCTGGCTGCGTCGGGGCCTCAGTTCCTGCCGGAGTCTCTTGAGCTGTTCACCCGGGTAGCTCGTGATCGAGATAGGGTATTGGGGCCGGAGAATCCTGAGACACTCCGAACCAGGCACTCCGTGGCCTGGGTCACGGCCGAACGGGGCGATATCGAGACGGCACTTCCGCAGTACGAGAGCCTCTTGAGCGACAGTCGGAAGTTTCTCGGTGACGACCACCCTGACTCCAAGATCGTCGATGTCGCCCTGGGGCAGCTGAGGGCTCGCACCGTTGAGCTGGCCGCGACGACTTTCCTTCTTGCCAATGCCCTGAAGCCAAAGGTAGGTGAGACGCTCGCAGAGCTTCAACTGAGAGCAGATGCAGCCGCGTCATCGGTTCCTCACGGCGCAGAGGCTCTGGTCGTGCTGGGCGAGCGTGATCCGGTCCGAGCCCACCGATACCGCGCCCTCACCTGGAGGAGGAAGCAGTTGCCATTGCGCGATGTGAGCGTGTGGCGAGGGATGGGCGGCCTACCGGACAGTTGGTGCGAGGGATCGGTCGTGGAGACTGCCAAACGTCTACGACGAGAGGGGGTACCCGATTCAGCGGCGCGATTGAGGGACTTACTGCCCCTCCTCAGCTCCATCGATCATGGCGAACTGATGAACTGGCTGACGTACCTGCCCCTCCTGGTTGTGCCCAGCGCGCTGCTGCATGATCAGCCATTTCATCCGACCACGCTGTGGACAATCGACGACGGCTGTCATCGGGCAGTCTTGCTGAGCATGCTCGACGTCGAATCCGTCGCAGCTCTCGTTGGGGAGCCAGCCTGACGCGATTGCGCGTTACAGACCTCGGGTAGCCGTGGTGGGTCGCGATCTCCTCATAGGCGCGGTTGATCTCGGCCTCGTGGCGATCCGCCCGAGTGACCGCCGAGCCGGGCTCGCGATGGTCAAGGCCAACAACGACGTTCTGGCCGGCATTACCGCGGTCACCGCCGCGCTGGCTGGGGGCATGACGATTTCACCCGGCTGTAGTGGCCTGGGGGCAGCCGTGGCCCAACGCCATGGCTGCACCGTGACAGCCGCCGCTCGCCTACGGCACGAAGTAGCCGGTGACATCGAAGATGACGTGAGCCGTTGGCCCGAGTGTTGAGGCGGCGTAGGTCGGCGAGAGAGTGCCTCCGGCACCGAGAGCCACTGTGACCGCGTTAGTCCGATCGTCGTTCATCGGGAAGTTGAGGGTAGAGCTGGTTGGGTTGTTGGCGGCGTTCGGGCCCAGATACAGGAAGCCGAGCGAAGTCTGCTGAGTGACCGTCAGGTTGCCGGTAACGGCCGTGGCGTTGGCCGGGACTCCGCTGGTTCCCCCTGTCGCCCCGAACGTTCGAGCCAGGTGCGAGCTGAAGACACCCGCGAGGCCTGTCCCGGAGCGGGTGTCAAGCAAACGCATCGGTGTCAAGGGGACGATCCCGCTGTTTACTGAGGATGCTCTGATCCATGTTGTTAGACCTCCTGCGGGCGGGATCGTGTGACCCGTCCTGCCTTTGCGGCGTGAGTTCCGCCGCTACCCCTACGACGCCGCGCGGCTAAAGGTGCGCGCACCGACCGCGATCGTCACAGTGGCCAGTACGAGCAGCAGAACCACGCCAAACGATATTTCCGCGTCGCCGTAGCTCGCATTGAAGAGCGCACGAATGGCAGCGACCGCGTGATACAGCGGATTGAACTTGGCAACGGTCTGCAGCCAGTCGGGAGCAAGCGACATCGGTAGCATCACGCCCGACAGCAGTAGTAGAGGCACGGTCACGCCATTCACGACCGGTGCCAGCGCGTCCTCGCTCTTGAGGATAAGGGCCAGGATGTACGACACCGGCGACATCATCAGCCCGATCAATGCCAGCAGCCCGAAGGCGACCGCAACGCCACCAGGATTGATCTCCAGCCCGAACGGGATCGCCAGAAGGACCAACACCGCGGACTGAGCGAGCAATAGCGTCACGTCCCGAAGCGAGCGGCCCAGCAGCATTGCCACGCGACTCATTGGCGTGACACGCATCCGCTCGATCACGCCTTCACGCATTTCGTCCATCAGCCCAAATCCGACGTAACCGGAGCTGAAGAGGGCGGTCATGACGAGCATGCCCGGGACGAAGACGTTGAACGCGCCGCCTGGCGGGAAACCCGGCATCTTGGCGATGTTGTTCAGAAGCGGCCCAAAGAGAAGCAAGTACAGGACCGGCTGGATGATCCCGAAGGCGATCCAGACGGGATTCCGCAGGCTCAACCTGATTGAGCGCTCGTAGATAAGCCAGGTGTCGCGAAAGATGCGCATAGTCTCTTCTCCTGGCGGCTACGCGGCGCTTTCGCGCAGCGAGCGGCCGGTCTTCTTGAGGAAGACGTCGTCAAGGCTGGGTCGGTGGAGGTTCATCGTCGCCGGCGCGAGGCCGTTGGCATCGAGCAGGCGCAGCACCTTCGGCACCGCTTCCTCGCCCTTGTCCACGTAGAGGCGGACCAGCCCGTCCTCGAGGCCGGCTTCACGCACGAACGCCTGAGTCCTCAGCAGCTCCACGACCTGCTCGCCGTGCCCGTTGACGCCAATAGTCAGGACATCGCCCGCTATCTCGCGCTTCAGGTCGGATGGCGAACCCTCGGCCACGATTCGGCCGTGGTCGATGATCGCAAGCCAGTCACACAGCGCGTCCGCCTCTTCGAGATAGTGCGTCGTCAGGAAGACTGACGTCCCCGACTCGCGCAGCTTCTCGATCTCTTCCCACATGCGCGCCCGAGCCTGCGGGTCCAGACCGGTGGTCGGCTCGTCGAGGAAGAGCAGCGCCGGCCGGTGGACCATGCCGATGCCGATGTTGAGCCGCCGCCGCATTCCGCCGGAGTAGGTGCCGCACGTCCGATCGGCGGCCTCGGTGAGATCCAGCGCGGCAAGGATTTCGACGGCGCGCCTGGCAGCGTCCGACTTGGACATGCCGAATAGGCGACCCTGGATGATCAGCTCCTCGCGTCCGGTGGAAGCGCGGTACGACCCACCGGCTTGGGCCACGTAGCCGATCCTCTTTCGGACCTCGTCGGATTCGCGGGCTACGTCGAAACCGACGACGCACGCAGTTCCGGCCGTCGGCGGCAGAAGCGTGGCGAGGATTCGCAGCGTCGTTGTCTTGCCGGCGCCGTTGGGACCCAGGAAACCGAATATCTGCCCGGCCTCGACACGCAGGTCGACCCCTGCGACTGCTTCGACCTCCCCACCCCGGCCCTTAAAGACCCGGCGCAGGCCGGTCGTCTCGATGATGGGCTGGCCGCTCATTTGCAGTTCCTCGACCTGCCGGAACTGCCGGAGCTGCCGGAGTTGCCGGCACATTCGTTGGCCATCATGGTGATCATGTCTCGGGACGCTCCTATGAGTGGTAATATTGCCTTGGTTAGTACGATATCTTAGTTAATAAGAGACTCACATGTCAAGACGTTCACGCGTGGAACTCATACAGGGAGAAGTGGAAGAGGTCCGCGGCTGGCATGTCGATCAGGACCTGCTCGATGAAGCGATCGCCGCCTACCTGGGGATCAATCGGACGGAGGGGCGGGTCATCGACATCGTCGATCGAGCCGGCCGGATTACCGCCGGCCAACTCGGCGCCGAGGTGCGCCTGACGTCCGGGGCGGTGACTGCCGTCGTCGACCGCCTGGAGGCAGCCGGTCTTGTTCGGCGTGTTCGCGACACGGCCGACCGACGGCGCGTTTTCGTCGAGGTCACACCCAAGGTCGAGGCCCTGGCGACTCCAATCTTCGGCCCGATGGCGGAAGAGAGCTACCGCGCTCTTGCTACCTACACC
This sequence comes from Chloroflexota bacterium, assembly GCA_043739665.1. Lineage (GTDB taxonomy): Bacteria > Chloroflexota > Limnocylindria > Limnocylindrales > CSP1-4 > Fen-1039. The sequence goes on along the minus strand of JAYUDR010000287.1, from coordinate 10,891 downwards.
GATGCCGAGTTGGAACTGATCAGCGGGTTCATCCGCACCAGCCGGGAGCTCCTCAAGCGCCACTCCTCGCGCATCTACGACCTAATAGCGCAGAGCAAGGAACCGGGACAATGACGCTCCAAGTCTGAGCTGATCGGTAGGAAAGCCCGCACTGACCCCGATACCACGGGGCTAGTGGCGACTACGTCGGCGGCAGCTAAAGACTGACGCGCTCGACGTGACCCAGCGAGTCGACGCATTCAACGCTGGAGTGCTTGGAGGCGAAATCGACGTCGAGCACGCATTCCTCACCGCCCAAAGACCAGGCGAGGCGCAGCCGGCTGTCGGCCGAGTCGAGGACTCGGAACTCGCCGTCAAAAGCTGGGTGCCTGTTTCGGAGGCGGATCAGCCGCTCGAGGCGACGCACTACGTCCTTGTCGGCTGCCACGCTGATCTCTTCCATAGTGAAGTTGTGACGATTGATCTCTCTGCCCTCGCCGGTGCGGGCCACGGCCTCCACGTCGTTCTGACCGGCAAGAAGACCAACGTAATAGACCTGGGGCACGCCCGGAACGAAGAACTGAATAGCGCGGGCGGCGATGTAGGCGTCGTCGTCGCAGCCCAAGAGTGAGTAGTAGGTGCCCCTGATCTGGTGGACGTCGAAGCCATCGGAATCTTGGTGTTCGGCCGAGACCACCAGGCTGAGGTTCGCGCCGCGATCCAGGCACGCTTGAACCAGACGACTCGCATCCTCGGGAGCGTACAAGCCATCCATGTCTGGCTTTACCGGAATTCCGTCGTGGCAGTCAAGCATCGTGAATTGCCTTGCCGGTCGAGACTCGATATATGGCCGAAGCCGTATTGGAGACCCGACTATTAGCGCCTCGAGGATCGAGTACGGCAGGATGAAGTCATAGGTCCAGTAGCCACGTTGGGCCAAGCGTTCCTGAATGACTCGTGGCGCATGTACCTCAGGCAGAAGCGCGATGCCCTTAGCGTCGGCAATCTCAGCGATCCAGTCCAGAAACTCGAATATCTCTGGCTCGACGAAGAAACAGCTGGTTCCAAGTTTCTTGACCAAATAGCCGACCGCGTCGAGTCTGACGATCCTGACGCCGTGTCGCGAAAAATGGTCTAAAAAGTCAGTGATAAGGCGGCGAAACAGAGGCGAAGTCCAGTCAAAGTCAACCTGTTCGGAAGGGTCCTGCTTGCCGAATGTCGTCCAGACCTTCTCCTCAATTCCGGCCGCACCGGTTTGGAAGGTTGAATAGGGCCTCGATCGTCTGAGGAACATCTTGTCGATGTCGCTCTGGACTGGTTCGCCGTCGGGCCAAATCTTTTCGAGGGTGAGGAACAGGTCAGCCCATTCGGACGCCCGACCATTCCTTTGGAAGTCCTGGAAGAGCGGAGACCTGCTCGATATGTGGTTGACCATGAGATCGAGCAGGATGTCGTATCCGTCGCTCAGCCGGCGAATGTCATCCCAGGACCCGAAGGCGGGAGCGATCTCCAAGTAAGTCAACGGGGCGAAGCCGCGGTCTCCAGACGACGGGAACGGCGGCAGGATGTGAATCCCTCCTTCGAAGAGGCCTGGGAAGAAACGACCCAGGGCCTGCTCAAGGCCTTTTAGGGACCCGCCGAGCGAATCCGGGTACGTAATGAGTTGTACCTTGTTCTTGACGGACATTGCCTCTACTCGCTCAATCCGTCTGAACTACCCGGTACTCGCTGGTCACGATGAAGTCCGCGAGATGCCGATGGCCGGCGATGATCTTGTGCTCGACGCTGAGCACTCCCTCGACAAATGGATCGCGCACCTCGTCACCCCGATTCCGCTTGACGCGGTGCTCGAGCGTCTCGAGGCGGTTTCGACCGATGAAGATCCTCGCGTCGACATGCCTGAGTAGCGACACATATGTCCCTTCAACGATCACGACCTTGACGCCCTCAATGTCGAGGCATTCAGTCGAGACCGAATTGGCGGCATAGTCGATCGCGGGCTTCTCAATTGACGCCTCGCCGGCCAGAGCTGAGTCCACGTTTGCTTGGAGCAGATCGAGGCGCACCTCCACGTGGGGACCAAGCCAGTCGGGGTCCTGACGGCGCCTGGCGTCGTTGGTCTTGGGGGGCAGCCTGAAGTAGTCGTCTTGTCCAATGACGACCGTCTGGACTTGCGCGCGCAGGAATTGCTCGGCGAGAGCTGCGGCGGTCTCCGACTTGCCGGCACCCGATTCACCCGCAACGGTCACAAGGAACGGGCCGGCCTTTGCGAGGACACGGGTTCGAATCGCTGCCGCGATGGTTGCCGCAACCCGCCGGTGGTTTTCGTCAACGACGATGACGTCGCCCTTCACAAGCTCCTCCAAGACCCGGACATCAGGCTCTTAAACCCTCCGCTCATAGATTTGCCGTTCCGCCGCGACGTCAGGTGGGCGGAGCCGTGCGCGATCACGGTGACTGTTCCGATCATTTCCGGCCCACCAGGCAGGCCTTGACGGCGGCTGTAAGTTCCGTGGCGCGCGCATCAACGAGCCCACCCATCTGGTTGCTGAGATAGGCAAAGCCGACTCCGTAGTCGTCGTCGGCGAATGCCAGCTGACCCCCAGCGCCGTCGTGGCCAAAACTTCGGTCGCCCAGTAGAGGTCTGGCCGGGGGCGAGTTGAGCAGGAATCCGGTGCCCCAGCGGTGGCCCGAATCGGGCGGCCCGAACAGTTGCCTACCGGACGACTGGACTCTGATTGCATCGTCGATCGATGACCGGGACAGAATCCTGGGGCCGTCGATCTCTGAGACGCAGCCGGCGTATAGGCGCGCGAGCGAACGCGCGGTGCTTATGCCGTTGGCAGCTGGAACCTCGGCGGCCTGAATCTCGGGGTCATTGAAGGCAACGATACCGTTCTCCAAGGGGAAGCCGAAAGCACCGCCCATGTCCAGATTACGCACCGCCACCGGCTCGGCGAGGTGTTGAGCAAGGGCTCGCACGGCGGGAGTGTCCTCATCGGGAAGCGGCGGCTCCATCCACGCCACCGACTCGCGAGCTGAAGCTGGCAAGCCAATCCAGGTATGCAATCCCAATGGATCTCCAAGAGCGTCACGGAAGAAGGCTCCGGGCCGCAGCCCGGTGATCCGTCGGATTACCTCGCCAATGAGCCAACCGTAGGTGAGGGCGTGATAGGAATGGGCACTTCCCGGAGCCCAGAGTGGAGACTGGGCCTCGATCGCCCGTATCACGGGCTCCCAGTCCAGGACCTCCCGGCGAGCCAGATCGCGATCGAGCACAGGCAGACCAGCCCGGTGGCTGAGCAGCCATCGCGCGGTGATTTCGGACTTGCCGTGTTGTCCGAACTCCGACCAGTAGCGTGTCACAGGCGCGTCGAGGTCCAGACGGCCCTCTTGCACGAGCAGGTGGGCGCAGACGGCTAAAATCCCCTTCGAGCAGGAGAAGATGACGGCTGCGGTGTCCTCCTGCCACTCCCGGCCGGATCGAGCGTCCGCGACGCCAGCCCAGATGTCCACCACGGGTCGGCCGTCCACGTAGACGGCGCAGGCAGCGCCGAGGTCGCCACGTTCGGCGAAGTTGGCGGCGAACACGTCCATCACAGGCCCGAACCCGTCATCAATTGCGCCGTGTATGGCTGGGGGATCCAGAAGTCGACCGGCGGAGATCGTCACTTCCGGACTCCTGCATGAGCACCCGAGACGATCATCATCCCTTGACCGATCCCTGCAGAAGCGCAGCGATCACCTGGCGCTGGAAGATCACAAAGACAATTAGAGTGGGCAGGAGAATCAACAGGGATCCGGCGGCAAGCAGTGGGATATCGGTAGCGTAGTGACCCTGGAAGGCTCCGAGGGCGCCGGCCGCCGTCCGCTGGGTGGGATCCTCCACGAGGACCAGGGCGAGGAGGAACTGGTTCCACGTCCAGACCGCCATGAGAATCCCAAGCGACACCATCGGGGGCCGAGCGAGCGGGACGTGTATCCGCCAGAAGAGCTGCCAGGCGTTAGCCCCGTCGACTCTGGCTGCTTCGCTTATCTCCGGTGGCATCGTTATGAAGTGAGCTCGCATCCAGTACACCGCGAACGGCATATAGAGCGCGATCAGCGGCAACACGATCGCCAGTCTGGTGTTCAGGATCCCGAACTGACGCTCGAGAAAGTAGAGGGGCGTCACGATGCCCTCGATCGGGAGCGTTAGCCCGAAGACGAAGAGAACGAGCAGCAGACGTGCGCCCGGGATTCGCAGATGTCCGATGGCGAACCCGGCCATGGTGGCGATGACGAGCGAGAAAGGCACGACGAGGAGGACGATGAGGGCACTCGACGACAGGAGCGTGCTCATATTCGCGACGTTGAACGCGTCGATGAAGTTGCTCCATTGCGGGTTCGCTGGCCAGTCAAGGCCCGCCGGCACGGACCCGGAGGGGTGGAGCGCGGTCATGAACATGCTTATGAACGGCACGAGAGTCACGGCCATGAGAACGATTAGCAGCAGCCGGCCGGAGAAGAGCTCGCGGCGGTCGACCTTCATTCCGCTTCCTCCCGGCTCAACAACTGGATGGGCAGGATGACAACCAGGATGAGCAGGACGAGCACAACAGCCAGGGCCGATGCGACACCAACTGCGCGCGCCTGGAAGGCGAGCACGTAGATATCGAGTCCCGGGACCATCGTCGCCAGCCCGGGCCCACCTCCAGTCGTGACGTATACGACGTCGAAGCTTCTCAATGCCGCAATTACGGTGACGGTCACGCAGACACCGATCTCCTGCCGGAGGCTGGGGAGAGTCACCGCGATGAACTCGCGAAAAGCGCCGGCCCCGTCAATCCTTGCGGACTCGTACAGGGCAGGATCGATCTTCGTCATGCCTGTCAGGAGCAAGAGCGTGCAGAGTCCAAGCAGCACCCATGTACCGATCAAGCCGACTGAGGGCAGGGCCGTATCGAAGTCGCCCAGCCATGCTCTGGTTACGCCCTCGAGCCCAATGGCGGTAAGAAACTGGTTCACGATCCCCGAGAGTGAGAGCACCACGCTCCACACAATGCCCGCGGCCACGAGCGGAATGACCTGTGGTACGAACAGGACCGTTCGGGCGACGCTGCCGAGGTGACCAGTGGCGCTACGCCGAATCACAGAGGCGACTACCAGCCCGAGAGTGACCGGTATGAAGCTGAAGAAGAAGATGAGCCGGAACGCGTTGAAGAGCGTGTTCTGCAAGTCGGGATCGGTGAGCACGGTCCAGTAGTTGGAGAGTCCGACCCACACCGGCGTGTTGAATCCGTCCCACCGAAGTAGCGAGTACTGCACCGTCATGGCAAGCGGCAGCAGGACGAACAAGGAATACATAACGATTGCAGGTAGGACGAACAGCCAGCCGAGCAGGGTTTCCCGGCGGACCTTCCGAATTCGGTCGGTCCGCCGGGGTCGCCGCTGACGGTCGGTCTGAGCATCCGATCGGTCGAGGATAGTCTCAGGCACGATCTGGTCAGCGGCATTCATTACTGGGAGAGTTCCTTCAGATACTCAGCCTGGACGGCCTTGAGCATTCCTTGGGCCGTCTGCTTGCCACCGACCATCTTCTGGAGCTCAGGCGTCCAGCCCTGGGCGAAGATGGAGCCCGTCGCGTTGGCGATGAAATCCATAGCGCCGTTGGCCTTGGCGACAGTGACGCCCTGTGCCAGGGTGTCATTGATGACCGACCCGACCGGGCCCGCGGGGACCGGAAGGTCGGAGGGGCCGCCGGGGGTGGAACCACCGACAGCCACGTCGATCTGGCGAGCGGTCGTGTTGGTTGCAACCCAATTGAGGAAGAATGCTGCGCAGTCGGCGTTCTTCGCCTTGGCAGCGATCCCGTAGGTTAGAGGCGCCGACATCGCAGCGACTGGGCCGCCGGCGGTGGCCGACGGGAACACGAAGAACCCGACGTTACCGGCCATGTCCTTGTCGTAGGCGGCGTCCTGCCAGTCGCCATTGAACATGAACACGCCCTCGCCCTTGCCGAAACGGCTATTGCCGGCCGTGTACTCGATGGCGTTGACGTCCTTGGGGAAGTACCCGGACTTGACCCATGTCTCGAGGTGCTGCGCCGCCGTCAGATTCGCGGCAGTGTCGATCGTGGCGCCCTTCTTGTTGAAGATCCAGTCGTTGATCGGCTGCGTCGGGCCGAACGCCGCCATGAGGTTCTGGAGCGGGAATGCAAGGCCGCCGCCGCTGGCGGAGGCGTTCCAGGCCATTATTGGCTGGAGTCCGGCCGCCTTGGCCTTGGCAAGCACGGCCTCGAAGTCGGCGACCGTCGCGGGCGGCTGAGTCATGCCGACCTGAGCTGCCAGCTTCTTGTTATAGAAGACGCCCGTCATGCTGTAGTTCAAGCCCGCCGCGTACAGTGAGCCTGAACCGCGAGTGCCGTCCGCGCCGACCCGGTTCTGGACGAGATTTGCGGCCGGCCACTTATCCCAGCCAAAGGCCGTGACGTAGCCATCGAGGTTCTTGAGGAGTCCGTCCTTGACCAGAGAGGCCATCGACGGAAGTCGAATCAGGTCCGGCGGGTTGTCCGAGGCCAGCAGCCGTGGGGTCGCGTTGGTCAGGTTGGTGAACTGGTCCTGGCTGATCTTCCAGGTTACGTTCGGGAATTGCTTGGTGAACTCATCGGAGAGCTTGAATGGGATGTCGAATCCGGTCTCGAAGTACGCATTCAGCACGATCGGGGCCGTGCCGCAGGTGATAGGGGCCGCACTTGGGGAAACCGCGACCGACGGTGCAGCGGTGACTACGATCGTGGCTGCGGCGGCAGTTGGCGTCGCGGGCGCGGGGGTTGGGGTCGCGCCCGAGGAGCTACAGGCACTGGCGATGAGCGCCAGGACTGCGAATCCTCCCAGGACCTTCCGAGAGTGACTAGAGGCTAGTAACACTGGTCTTCTCCTCCTTGGGGCAGTGGGATCCAAGACGATTTGCCGTGCTCGTCAACCCGTAGGCAGACCCTCCCTCATTGGCGCCGACGTAGCTCGGATCACAAGGTCAGGCGCCAAATCTGTGGAAATGGGAACGTCAGACCTCAGGGCAATCTCTTTGAGCAGCAACTGGGCGCCGAGGCGACCGGATTCAAAGAGACGCTGACGAATCGTGGTCAGGCCGACGTATTCGGCCGCTTCGATGTCGTCGTAGCCGACAATCGAGAGATCCCCGGGAACGTCGAGGCCGATTTCGTGAGCGGCCGCGATGACGCCGAGAGCCTGGGTATCGCTGGCCGCGAAGATGGCCGTGGGGCGGTTGGGTTCGGACAGCAGTCGGCACGCTAGCTCACGGGCCTCGTACCGGCCATGGGCGCCGAGGGCGACCCATTCAGGGCGGGCGGTCAGGCCGGCGCTCGTGAGTGCCCGCTCATAGCCGGCGAACCGGTCGCGACTGGACGTGAACCCAAACGGATTGTCGAAGGCATCACCGATGTATCCGATTTGGCGGTGCCCTAGCTCTAGAAGGTGGCGGGCGGCTAGCTCACCACCGGCAATGTCGTCGCCCATGACGCGAGGTAGGACGCCGAGCGTAGATGCGTGAACATCGATAACGACGATCGGAACCGTGGCGGTTGCGAGTCGCGCGACGTCCTCTCGGCGCGGGGGCAGCGAGATAAGCAGCATCCCGTCGGTCCGTTTGGCAAGCGGAAGGCTGCGCAGATATTGATCCCGCTTTTCGACGGTCTCAACGTTGTAGATGACCAGGTCGAACTCACTGTCGCTGAGGACAGCGTCGACACCGCGAAGTCGCTCGACGGCCTGTGGTCGAGTCAGGAACGACGTGACGACGGTGATCGTCATGGTCCGACCCAGGCTCAGACGCCGGGCCGAAATGCTCGGCGTGAATTGCAGCTCGTCTACCACCTGCAAGACCCTCTTTCGGGTAGCCTCCGTGACTGACTCGCTGCCGTTCAGGGCCCTCGACACGGTGGCAACACTGACGCCCGCACTGCGAGCAACGTCGCGGATAGTGACCGTTTTCGGCATCTATAGCCTCGTGATGTAACCGGTTACATAAGCCACAAGTTGGTACCCAGGTTGTCAACAAGCTCGGGCGGCTTGGGAGGAATGGACCTTCCCTCCCGGAGATGCGGCAGAGGGAAAGGGCTTTCCGAAGGAAATTCGGCTGTCTTTAGCAGAATTGGGCGACTGATCAATGGGGAATGTAACCGGTTACATTTGCCGCCCAACAAAGAATACCAGCGCTGTCAACAGGGTGGCAGCAAGGTCGGGCCGAGGCGACCTCCTGGGCGGCTCTGATCACCTGGCCGAGCAACTCGGCGATCGTCTTTTGGTGGGGCCATCGTCCCGGCAGGAAGCCACCTTCGCGAGGCTACGCCACTAGAAGTGGCGATGAACGGCGCTCGCTATCTGCTCATCGTGTGAGGGCCGCGGCTCGGCACTCAGCCGAGTCAGACCCCGTAGACCTTCAGGATGTCGTCGCCGTGGTGGTTGATCACCTTGACCGCGATCCGGCCACTGGCCGGGCGCGCGAAGGGGCGGGAGACGGTCGAGTTGAGCGACGCCCAGGCGGCCTCGTGGATGTCGGCGCGGAGGGCGCGCTTGAGCTTGTCGTAAGGGTCGTCGGCGCCGAGGAAGTAAGCGTGGCGGACGAAGAACTGGGCATCGTCATACGCGGTGTCGATGAACCAGCAGGCGATGTCGTCGGTGGAGTCGCTGCGGACGACGCCGGTCGTGGGGTCGTAGACGTCGAGGCCGTGGATCTCGACCTGCAGCTGGCCGTCCCCTGCCCCACCGGCCGCGCCGTCGATGCCGGCCGCCGGGCGGATGTCGATGTCGGGCTGACCCGGAGTTGATCGGGAGTGAGGAGATCGCGTTCCATGTAGTAGTTGCCGGCGAGGTTCGGGCGCAGAACCTGGAGGCGGTCGCGGATGGTGATCCCGGGCGTGACGACGAGGAACGTGTCGCTGAAGCGCTTGTCCTGGGGATTGGCGAGCTTGTTGAGAGCCTGCCGGGCGATAAGCATCGCCATGACCACGGTCTTGCCGCTGCCCGTGGCCATCTTGAAGGCGATGCGGTAGAGGCCGGGGTTTCGAACCTGGCTGTCCTCGCGGAGCTTGTTCTCGATCCAGGGCTGGCGGTGGCCGGCAACCTCACCGAGGAAGATCGCGGTCTCGAGGGCCTCGATCTGGCAGAAGAAGAGCGGCTTCTCGCGGCCGGGCTCGGTCCAGTAGGTCAGCAGGTCGCGGGTGACCGCCGTGATGCCGGGGTATCGGGCGCTCCGCCAGGCGCCGACATGCTCGCGCACGCGGTTGATGAAGTCGTTGTCGAGCGCCTTCTCCGTGGCGAAGTCGCCGGCCAGCGCGAACTGCGGGCCGCCCCGCGTCTTGGGCTTGGGGATCGGGCTGAAGTAGGTGCTGCGGCGACGGCCGTCGGCGATCTCGTTGGTGATGCCATCGTCGTCGAACCGGAAATGGCGCGCCGGCTCGCTGAACGGCGAGTTCAGGATCGGGTTGTCGATCACGACCGGTGGCAAGCGGTCCCCCTCAGTGCGGTGGCGGGGCAGCGTTGCCATCCAGGATACGCGTCGGGCGGGCCAGGTTTGGTGTCACTGGCACCGTCCCCCACCGCACCAGAAGCTCGATCTGCTATAAAGTGCGTGCGCCGAGCGGGAGTAACTCAGTTGGCAGAGTATCTGCTTCCCAAGCAGAATGTCGCCGGTTCGAATCCGGTCTCCCGCTCCAAACTCCCGCCGATTCGACACGCGCCATTCGCCTCAGTTGGCTTGGCCTATCGGCCGAGCCGGACGCGCTATTCAGCCCACCCCCCTTGCTGCTTCGCCCGCTACCAATCGAACCCGTCGGACTGAAGTTATCGGCCGTTGGGTCGAAAGAGTTCGGCTGAGGCAGAGGCGGTGTCGCCATCGAACCCCCGCTCCCCAACGGCTCGCCGGGCGGGGACTTCTAGGGGTTCGGTGCCGCCGCACGACCCGTCTTCGGGTCGATCCTGCCGGCCCGCAGGCCGCGCCGCGCGAGGTTGGCGACGATCAGGGGGATGGCCGCGTTCGTCGCGGCATAGCCGTCGTGCATCAGGATGACGTCGCCGTCGCGCAGTCGTTCGGCCGCCGCCACGATCGCCGCGGTGCCGGCCCCATTCCAGTCCTCGACGTCAACGGCCCACATGACGGGGATCATCCCAAGGCCGGCGGCCACCGACTCGAGCGTCGCGTCCGTCTCTCCGTAGGGTGGCCGGAAGAGCGTGGGCATGCCACCACCGGCAGCCTGAATCGCACCCTGGGTTCGGGCCAGCTCATCGAGCATCTCGGCCGCGCCCAGCGTCAGCATGTGCGGGTGGGTGAAGCTGTGGTTGCCGATCCACATCCCGTCGCCGGCCTCGGCCGCCACGAGCGATGGATCGGACGTGGCGTTCTCGCCTGTATTGAAGAGCGTTGCACGCGCCCCGCACGCGCGAAGAGTGGCGAGCAAAGTGCTGGTGTTGGCGTTGGGCCCGTCGTCGAATGTGAGGGCCACGTAACCGGCGTCAGTCATGAACACACCTGCCGTACTGCGGGTTATGGCGGAGGACGCGAACGACGGCGGGCCGCCTGGCGTCCGTGCGACCTATGGGCCTGTGAAGCCGACTCCGCATCACCAACACGTTTCAGCAGGTGAAGGTGTCCTGCACGCCTCTGCGGCTCTGCGGCTGCGCGGCCCCAACCGAAGGGACCGGCCTTGCGGCCGGTCCCGTAATCCCAGTGGAACCTTAATGCGGCTCAGGTAGCCGAGCAGGTCAGCGTTGGTACGGCGTTGGTGCCGCTGAAGCCAGCCTGCATGCCAAAGGCAGTGTTGCCGGCTGGGGCGATGACGTTGTTGTACGGCATGTTGAGAGCGGTCACGGATGTGCCGCTCGATGTCACAGCCGCATTCCAGCTATTGCTGATG
>JAYUDR010000286.1:0-3118 GCA_043739665.1 Chloroflexota bacterium | reverse complement strand
TACTGCCGGCCGCCATTTCGGTCGCGCCTGAGCTGGAGGTGTTCATACAAAAGCTGCAGGGGATCGTCGGTCGGCCGGTCTGCCAGTCCGGTTCGGGGCCGACGCAGTGGGCCATGTATGCGACCCTCGCTGAGGCTCGAAAGGCTGTGCGGCTGGTTCGTCTGGCGGTCGCTCGCGGCAACTTGCCGACCCTCGGCGACGGCGATCTATTTGCAGTTGCCACTGCGATCGCCGGCCCATTCGCTCCACGGGCCGTCCAATTCCACGACCACCAGGATGGTCAGCGTGTTGTCCACTCTGTCGGCGCCAACCGATCCCGCACGGTCCACAATGGCCCTGGCGCCGACGCTCATCCCCAGGGCAGCTCGGCCGGCGAGCCGCTCGAACCAAAGGGAGACGATTCTCGATGACCCGAAATGTGGTCGCTACAACCTCCGCACCTGCCGCGATCGGCCCCTACAGCCAGGCCATCGAGATCAACGGCTTCCTCTTCTGCTCCGGCCAGCTCGGTATCGATCCGGCGACCGGGCAGCTCCTCGAAGGCATTGAGGCGCAGACCGAGCGTGCGCTCGTGAATCTGGAAGGAGTCCTCGGGGCCGTCGGCCTCACCTTCGGCGACGTGGCCAAGGTCAATGTCTTCATCTCCGATCTGGCCAATTTCGGCGCGATGAACGCGATCTACGCTCGTCATATCGTCGCGCCGGCGCCGGCACGGAGCACCGTCCAGGTCGCGGCGCTGCCGCTCAACGCCATGGTCGAAATTGAGGCCGTCGCACGAAAGTCCAGCTAGTGGCGGAGGCCGCCCTGCCGCGAACGCACCGCCGCCGGGCAAGCCTTGGGGCGCCGCGGCGGTCGCGCGCGGCAACCGTTCCGTGCTACCGTCCGATGCCATGAACCAACCTTCCAAGAGCGTTCTTCCGATAATCCTGGCGGCGGGTCTGGGCACACGTATGAAGTCGCTCAAGCCCAAGGTTTTGCACGAGCTGTGCGGCCGCCCGATGCTGGCTTATGTCCTGGCCGCGGCGCGGGAAACTTGCAGCCAACGGCCGATCATCGTCTACTCGCCGGCCACTGGGGCTGTGACCGAGATCTTCGCCGACGAGGCCGATTTCGCGATACAAGCGGAGCCGCTCGGCACGGCCGACGCCGTTCGGGCGGCGATGGCGGCTACCCCCGCTTCGACCGGCGAGATCCTCGTCCTGTCGGGCGATGTGCCGCTCATCCAGGCCGATCTGTTGGCCGAGCTGATCGATCTCCGCCGCGCCCGGAATGCCGCGGTGGCGCTCGTGGCCGTGCACACGCTGGACCCTGAAGGGCTCGGTCGCGTCGTCCGCAGCGAGGATGGCGGGCAGGTTCTCCGGATCGTGGAGGAGAAGGACGCCACGCCGGAAGAGCTGGAGATCGAGGAGATCAACGCTGGCGTCTACGCCTTCGATGCCGCCTGGCTGCGCCTCCGCATCGGCGACGTGGAGCCATCGCAGGTCTCGGGCGAGTTCTACCTGCCGGAGCTTATCGCGTTGGCCCGCCAGGACCGCCGGGCTGTCGTGTCCCTCGAAGTCGAAGATGACGGCACGCTCACCGGCATCAACGATCGCTCGCAGCTCGCCGCCGCCGAGATGGAGATGCGGATGGTCGTCAACGAGCGGCACATGCAAGCGGGCGTGACGATGATGGATCCCGTTCGGACGTACGTCGACGTCTCGGTGGAACTGGCCAGCGATGTCGTGCTCGAGCCGGGCGTAATCCTGCGTGGCAACACCAGGATTGGCCAGGGAACACGCATCGGTGCGGGCAGCTTCATCATCGACACCGTGATCGGCCGCAACTGCTACATCTGGGCCAGCGTACTCGAGTCGTCCGAGGTGGAGGACGAGGTCCAGATCGGGCCGTTCTCCCACCTTCGGGCCAAGTCGTCGATTGGGCGCAATGTCAGGTTGGGCAACTTCGCCGAGGTGAAGGCCAGCCGCCTCGAGGCCGGCGTGCAACAGCACCACTTCAGCTACATAGGTGACGCCGAGCTGGGTGAACGCACGAACGTCGGCGCCGGCACCATCACCTGCAACTACGACGGCCTGCGCAAGCACAAGACCAAGGTGGGCAAGGACGTCTTCCTCGGTTCGGACACCATGCTCGTAGCGCCGCTGGAAGTTGGCGATGGCGCACGCACAGGCGCCGGATCCGTCGTTACGAAGGACATTCCGGCGGGCATGCTCGCCGTGGGCGTTCCCGCGCGGCTGCGAAAACCTAGAGTCGAGGTCACGGCCGACGGGCCTGCCACGCCGGCCCCGGCCGACGCGCCGGTCACGGCCGACACGCCGGCCGCGGAGGACCCGGCCACCGAGCGCGCCGATCGATGAGCGACGTCCTCCTTCAGCTGCTGGTTGTCCTCGTCTTGGTCGCGATCGAGGCAGTGTTCGTGGCCGCCGAGATTGCCCTGGTTACCCTGCGCCACAGCCGCATAGACCAGCTCGTGGACGAGGGCCATCGCGGAGCGCGTCGCGTCCAGCACCTTGTCAAGGATCCGGGCCGCTTCCTGGCCGTGGCCCAGATCGGGGTCACATTCGTCGGCTTCCTCGCCTCCGCGTACGCAGCCGTGAACCTGGCCGCGCGCCTGGCCGAGGTAATCGCCGGCGTAGACGCCCTGAAGGGTGTCTCGAGTGGCCTGGGGGTCCTCGTCGTGACCATCCTCCTCGCCGCCTTCACCATCGTTTTCGGCGAGCTGGTTCCCAAGACGCTGGCCCTGGCCTACCCGGACCGCGTGGCGTTGACGCTGGCCGGCCCACTGGACGTCATGGGCCACATCTTCGCCCCGGTCGTGAATATGCTGACGTGGCTGACGCGCAGGATCACCGCTGGCTTCGGGGCCGACGTCGCCCGCCAGGCTCAGATCAACACCGAAGAGTTGAAGCTCATCGTCGAGCGGGGAGGAGAGACCGGGGTCCTCGAGGCCGAGGAAGAGCAGATGATCAGCGCCGTCATCGAGCTGGGCGGCCGCCGCATCCACGAGGTTATGGTGCCGCGGACCGAGATGACGGCCCTGCCGGTCACGTCCACCATGGATGAGGTTATCGACACCTTCATCTCGGAAGGCCACAGCCGCATTCCCGTGTACAAGGAG
>JAYUDR010000285.1:0-3127 GCA_043739665.1 Chloroflexota bacterium | reverse complement strand
GCGCCCATCGGGCTGCTGGCAATCCTGTGGGCGGCTCGCGTCCTCCCGGCCGAGACACCCGGCAAGGGCCAATCGTTCGATGCCAGGGGAGCCACGCTTTCCGGCGCCGCTCTGTTCGCGCTGCTGCTTGCCCTCAGTGACGGTCAGCAGTGGGGCTGGACGAGTCCGGCGGTCGTCGGCCTGCTGATCGGCTTCGTCGTCCTGGGCGCGGCCTTCATCGCCGCGGAACGCAGCTCCATCCAGCCTATGGTCGATCTTGCGCTCTTCCGGATCAGGCCCTTCACGGCCGGCCTGGCCAGCGTTGTGGTGGCGTTTGCCGGCCTGTTCACCGCAACATTCCTGCTGCCGTTCCTGTTGCAGCAGGGACGCGGCTTCTCGCCGATCGAGGCCGGCCTGCTGCTTACGCCCGTGCCGATCACGATGGCTCTCGTGGCGCCATTCAGCGGCGCCGCTTCCGACCGCTTCGGGCCGCGCGTTCTGGCCAGCACGGGCATGGCAATCATGGCTGTGAGTCTGCTGAGTCTGACCCTGCTGCCCGTCGAATTCGATTTATCGGACCTCATCTGGCGGCTCGTGTTACTCGGCCTGGGCCAGGGCTTGTTCATGAGTCCCAACAGCAGCGCCGTGCTCGGCTCGGTGCCGCGGCCGCGGATCGGGACTGCGTCGGGGACGCTGGCCCAAATGCGCGTCAACGGCCAGGCCCTCGGCATAGCTCTGAGCGGCGCCATCGTGGCTACGCGGCTGCCCGTACACCTGGCGTCGCTGGGAAGTGGCGCGCCAACTGCCGCCATGCGGAACGTGGCTCTGGCGGGCGCGATACACGACGCTTTTCTCGTTGCGGCGGTCATCTGCTCTCTGGGGATCGTTACCAGCCTGGTTCGCGGTTCGAGCCGGCCGAGCCGGACCGGCCGCGCAAACGAGGCGCGCAATTGAGGCCGCCGTCGCCTATCGTTGACGCGCCCGGCGGGTCGCTCCCGGGGCCATGGTCGTTCCATGGTCAGATTGTCGGATTGGCGAAGAGGGCCGCGAAGGATTACGGTGCACCGCATGGACGAGACGACCTCCCGCATCTGCCCCTGGTGCTCAACTGAGATCCCTGCCGGCGCCGGCGCCTGCCCGAATTGCGGCGCATTGGTTGAAGGGGCAGTTGCGTCCGAAATCCCCGGCCTGACCGTGGTGGACCCAGCGGCCACCCTGGAGCCGGACGAGGGCCGGATCCCGGGCGACCTCAGACCCCAAGCCTGGCTGCAGGCAGATGACGGCACTCCGGCTAACGACACCGCATTCGATCCGCCAAGTGACGAGGTGCGCCGCGAGATGCGCAAGATGGAGCTCGAGGCTGAGATCGTCAACGCCGGCACGCTGGTAATGAATCCGACCGGCGACGAGTCGATCGAGGTGGGTGCCCCTTCTCACGAGGCCGTCGTGGCGCTCCAGTCCGGCCTGCTCGACCCTGTCGGTCCGGCTGGTGAGACAGACCTGACCGAACTCGCGGCCCCATGGGAAGACCCCGAACTGGACCAGCGAGTCTCGACGTGGCACGGGCCGGACGACGACAAGGTCTAGCCTCGGGACCATACGAGATCGGGCGCCAATTACCGGGCGCGCGTTGTCACATCAAGCGTGCGACCCAGTCGCCTAACGTGGGCGGATGGATGTGGAATGCAGCTTCCTCCGCCAGTCGTTCGGCGGAATGTGCGTCGGGCGCCGTGCCCCCTTCAATTTCGTGACCCAGGTGGCTCAGCACCACCCAGTGCCAGCAAGGCTCACCGTCGCAGTGCTCTACGACCAACTCGTAGCCGCCCACGCGTGTGCCCAGCGAGATCAGGACGTGACGCGCTTGGTCCCTTCGCAGCGCATGCCAACAGCCGATCATCGGCTCACCTCCTCGGCCTTCTCGGCCGATTTCTACGCATGCAGAATGGCTCCCGGATTACCTCGCATACAAGTGCCAGGCGTCCCGTTCCACGTCGGTCCAACGGCGCCAAGGCGTACGATTGCCAATGCCAGACATCGAGGGGTAGCGAAACCCCGCCAACCAGGAGGTCTTGAGATGGAAACGAACGACAAGGTCGGACACGGCGACGCCTCGGCCGCCGGCGAGCCCAACGGCAGCGAACCAGCCGGCCAGAGCCCGCTTCGAGATCAGGCGGGACGAGCGCGCGAGCTCGGCGAGCGCTGGATTGGGCAGCTCCAGGAGATGATCGATCAGGCAGGACGCCAGGCCGGACCGGTGCTGCGCGACGTGGCCGCCAAGGCCGCCGAACTCGCGGCCATCGCGGCCGAGAACGCGGGGCCGGTAGCCCACAAGGCCGCCAATGTGACTGGGACTGTGGGCGACAAGCTCGCTGCCCGCAGCAAGGATCTGGCCGCGGATCTCCGACGAGCCGCCGAGGCCTCGCGCCAGTCGACGGCTGCCGAAGCGACTGCTGCCGAAGCGACTGCTGCCGAAAACGCGGCGGCCGAAACGACTACCGCGGACCGGCCAAAGGTCGACGACACCCCCAAGGTGTAGCTCGCGGCCGAGCTACCCCGGCGAGAACTCCGGCAACATCGCCACTCTGCCGCGGAATACCTCTATGCCGTCCTCCCGGCTGAGCCGGTATGCCCAGCCGCCCTCGAACGGCCACGCCCGGTCGACAAGCACCTCGTCACGCTCGGCCGAGGCCACGAAGTCCACCTCGTACCGCCGAGGCGTGGCAACTAGCAGGTCGCCTGCACCCGCGGCCTCGAGTGCCTCCTCGAGGTAGTCGAGGTAGACGCTGTTGTTGACGTGGTCCATGGGGTCCAAATCCCGGCGCCGGACGCGGACTCTTCGCTCGGCGGCCCCGGCCGGAGCCTGGGGCAGGATCACCTTGAGCATATTGAAGCTGGGCGAGCCGTCCCCCACGAACGCGAGCATGTCTTCCGGGACGCGCGTCGGGATGCCGCGATCGTTGGTCATAACCCAGTCGATCTCCAGACTGGCCAGGAGCTCCCCCGTGGCGTCGCTGACGTCGCAGTGGCGCCGTGCGGAGATGCGGCGGTACCCGAAAACGCTCGTGCCGACCAGCACACTGGAGTACGTCTTGATCGGCCGCAGCACATCGAGGCGGACCGCCCTGACGAGCCAGGCCAGGCCGCGCTG
>JAYUDR010000284.1:0-8039 GCA_043739665.1 Chloroflexota bacterium | reverse complement strand
TGACGCCGACCTGCTGAAGCGCCTCGGCCACGACCCGGAAGTTCCCCTCAACACCAAACTCGCCCATCGGCGCGGCGAGCTGGTCCGGATCGGCCGCGACGCGCGCGAGCAGCTGACGTCGGCCAACCTCCGGCTTGTGGTGTCGATCGCGAAGAAGTACATCGGCCGGGGCATGAGCTTCCTGGACCTGATCCAGGAGGGCAACATCGGCCTAATTCGTGCGGTCGAGAAGTTCGACTACGAGAAGGGCTTCAAGTTCAGCACTTACGCGACCTGGTGGATCCGGCAGGCCATCACCCGCGCCATCGCCGACCAAGCGCGCACGATCCGCATTCCGGTCCACATGGTCGAGACGATCAACCGGCTTATCCGAGTCTCGCGCACGTTGCTCCAGGAGTTGGGCCGCGAACCGACGGTTGATGAGATCGCCGAGGCAATGTCCAAGGGCCAGGAGCAGGTGGTCACGCCGGAGAAGGTTCGCGAGATCATCAAGGTGTCACAGGAGCCGGTATCCCTTGAGACGCCGATCGGCGAGGAGGAGGATTCGCACCTGGGCGACTTTATTGAGGACCGGGGCGCGTTGGCTCCGGCCGAAGCCGCGTCCCATCAACTCCTCAAGGAGCAGGTGGAGGCGGTTCTGGACTCGTTGACCGGCCGCGAGCGCCGCGTTCTGCAGCTCCGCTTTGGGCTGGAGGACGGCCGTGCCCGGACTCTCGAGGAAGTGGGCAAGGAGTTCAACGTCACCCGCGAGCGTATCCGTCAGATCGAAGCCAAGGCCCTGCGCAAGCTCCGCCACCCATCTCGCTCCCGCAAGCTGAAGGACTATCTGGAATAGGGGAGTGGCGCCGGCGGCGAGCGGCGCCGGGCGGCGAGCGGGGGGCAGCTAGACGTAGGTGTCGACTACCGATCGAACTCGGAGAGCATCGCGCGCCCGCTCGACCGACCAGCCGGGCGGAAGCTCGAACGAAATCTCGGCGAGCCGTCCGGCCGGAAGGTCGAAGTAGTTGTCGCTGAAGACGACATCCGTGCCCTCCAGTGACAGCTCAACCCAGCGAGCCAGCGAGTCTGACCGGAGTCTGATGGCGGCGCGGCCGGGCGTGTCCTCGGCGACCCCAACCTCGATTGCGGGGCGCCGCAGCGCCAGGTGCTTGTCGGCGACGAAGGGCGCGACGACGAGTGTGGTCGGGGCCCCGGCCTCGACCAGCTCTGCCACCAGCACGGTGGACCGCTGGTCGCCGATCGCCTCGGGCACGTCGACGTGGCAGACCGCGGTCGTCGTCAAGGGGGCTGCCTCCACAGCCAGGCTACCACTCGCCAAGACCTCGCCAGTCAACCGTTCCAGATACCAGCGAACCTCGCCGCGCCAGGCCGCCGGAAGGTCGTTCGTCACAGTCAGGGCGATCTCGCTGACGTCGACATGCGCGGACAACAGCACCGGAGAGTAGAACCGCCGCGTGGCGTACTGGAGCGCCTTCCACCGGCCGAAGTAGTCGATGCTCGACCACGACGACACCGGCCAGCAGTCGTTGAGTTGCCAGTAGAGCGCGCCACCGCAGCGACCGCGCTCGCGCCGCCAATGCTCCACGCCGACGCGCATTGCCTCGGCCTGTAGGATCTGGCTCAGGTAGATCAGTCCGTCGAAGTCGCGGGGCAGGCGGTACTGCTGGGCGAGGTAGTAGAGGATCCGGGCGTTGCCGGCGTCGCAGCGTTGATGGTGGTCCATCACCGGCGAGCCCAGGTTCCACTCGGCTTGATCTGGCGCGAAGGCGGCCACGGTCGCGAGTGCCGGCAGCGACTCAAACCCGAATTCGCTCACGAACCGGTACGTCTCGTGGCCGTAGGCGGAAAACGGCGCAAGGCCATGCCACACGACCCACTCGTGCTCGTCGCCGCGGTTCCCCCCGATTGCCTCCTCGAGCGGCCGGCCCGATGACGGCGAGCTCGGCCAGTAGGGGGTGGCTGGATCCCCGTCAGCCACCCAGGCCGGCAGCGAGACGGAGAAGAAGCGCAGATAGGCCTGTCGCAGGTCCTCGTTTTCCGGCCGGCTCCAGCCCCAGATCGTCCAACCCCGCTCCATCTCATTGTTGCCGCACCACAGCGCCAGGCAGGCCCGATGCCGCAGCCGCCGGACCTGCTCGCGGACCTCGGCCCCCAGGTTCTCCAGGAAGGCAGCGTCGGTCAGCGGGTAGACGCTGCAGGCGAACATGAAGTCTTGCCAGACCAGGATGCCGAGCCTGTCGCACAGATCGTAGAAGGCCTCGGTTTCGTAGTAACCGCCGCCCCAGACCCGGATCATGTTGTGGTTCGTTTGCGCGGCCGCGCCCAGCAACGCCTCCAGATGCGAGGGAGTTACGCGGGCAGGGAACGAGTCGGCCGGAATCCAGTTGGAACCCTTGGCGAACACCGGCACGCCGTTGACGACGAACGTGAACGACTCGCCCCAACCGTCGGGCTCGCGACGGAGTTCCAGCGTTCGAAGGCCTATCTGGAGCGTTCGGGTGTCGAGCGTGCGTCCGCCGGCCACCAGCTCCACCTCGACACGGTAGAGCGGCTGACTCCCGAGCCCATTTGGCCACCAGAGTTCCGGCTCGGTGACTTCGATCGAAAGATCGACGATCGCGCGATCTGCCGACATAAGAGACCGGGCGAGGTCGACTCGACCGTTTGGGTGCTCGACCCGCATGACTGCTTCGAGTTCTACCGCCTGGTCGGCCGCCCGCTCGACCGTGACCTCCGTCCGAATCCTGGCTCGTCCGCCCTCGATCGACTGTGATAGCCGCACATCGTCGAGTTGAGCGACGCTCCAGGCCTCGAGGCGGACGCCCTGCCAGAAACCGATGTTCGGCAGTTTTGGGCCCCAGTCCCAGCCGAAATGGCACGGCGCCTTGCGCAGGTACGGCGCGCCCGGCAGCTGGTTGCTGACGGAGTCAAGGTGCCTCAAAGCGTCCTTCTCGGCCGCACGTCGGACGGCAGACCGGAACACCACCGACAGCTCATTTGCGCCGGCCCGGAGCCGTCCGGTGACGTCCCAGCGCCACGTGCGGAACATGTTGTCTGCGCCGCCGAGCAACTCTCCGTTAAGGTGGATCTCGGCCAGCGTATCGAGGCCGTCGAAGACGAGGGCTGCGCGCTCCTCGGCGGCCAGAGCGGACTCAACGGCGAACTCACGCCGGTACTCCCAATCGCGTTCGGCAACCCATTGAACGCGCGATTCTTCGTCGCCCACGAAGGGATCGGCGATGCGGCCGGCCGTCATCAAATCTGTATGGACGCCACCCGGCACCAGGCCGGGCAGCCACTCGTCCGTGGCGTATTCGCGCAGTCGCCAGGTCCCATTGAGTGATTGCCCGATCATGTATCTCCGATCGTCCGGCGGCGCCTCACGGTTCCGCAAAGCCATGCTATTCTGTCGCGCGGTGCCGCGATGGTGCCACGTATCGCGAGTCATTGCCTTCGGCGATAATGCTCGCGATGATCGTTCCGGCGTAGCTCAGTCGGTAGAGCGGGCGGCTGTTAACCGCCATGTCGTAGGTTCGAGTCCTACCGCCGGAGCCAATCTTCCCCTCAAGTGCGCCCCGGTGCCACGGCATTTGCCCGCGCCGGACTGGTCGGTTTCGTATTCTGCCAGTCGCTGACAGCGTTCGAAAGAGTCGCGCCGTTCAGTCGGTTCGACATCCGTGTTCCTCGCCGCGGTTTCACTGCTCGATCGCTACCAATTTCGAGTTTGAGCGGCTACACTACCGCCACTATGACCAGGAACCGCTTCGACACCAGCCTCCTCCTTACCTGAGGCGAGCCCCGTTTGGGTGCTCGCCTGTGACCTCCTGCCACTGCGCAGGAGGTTTTTGTTTCCCCTCCAAATCCCGCCACTCCAGCGCAGAGACGAAGAAGGACACCAGAAATGCCTCCCGTACCAGCCAGCCCCAACAAAATGCCGGTCGAGAAGTACACGCCCTTTCGCCCTCTGCCGCTCCGTGTCACTGACCGCGAGTGGCCCAATCGCGAGATAGGGAAGGCCCCGATCTGGTGCTCGGTCGATCTGCGCGACGGCAACCAAGCCCTCATCGATCCCATGGATCCGGCCCGCAAGCTACAGATGTTCAAGGCGCTCGTC
This sequence comes from Chloroflexota bacterium, assembly GCA_043739665.1. Classification (GTDB taxonomy): domain Bacteria; phylum Chloroflexota; class Limnocylindria; order Limnocylindrales; family CSP1-4; genus Fen-1039. Next base: position 3,925 of record JAYUDR010000284.1, on the reverse strand, counting down.
GCCATGGGCTTCAAGGAGATCGAGGTCGGTTTCCCGTCGGCGTCGCAGCCGGACTACGACTTCATCCGCCAGCTTATCGACGAGGACCTGATCCCCGACGATGTTACGATCCAGGTTCTGACGCAGTGCCGGCGCGCGTTGATCGAGCGGACCTACGAATGCCTGCGCGGAGCGCGCCGGGCCATCGTCCACTTCTACAACTCCACCTCGGTCCTGCAGCGGCGCGTCGTGTTTCGGCTGGACAAGGAAGGCGTGGCGAAGATCGCCGTTGACGCGGCGAAAATCTGCCTGGAGCAGGAAGCGCGCGTCCCGGGCACGGAGATCCGCTACGAGTACTCGCCGGAAAGCTTTACCGGTACGGAGCTCGACTACACGCTCGAAATCTGCACGGCCGTGATGGACGTAATCCAGCCGACGCCCGCGCGCCCGATCATCATCAACCTGCCGGCCACGGTGGAGATGTACACGCCGAACATCTACGGCGATGCGATCGAGTGGTTCCATCGCAACGTCCCGCGCCGCGACTCTGTGATCCTGTCCCTGCACCCGCATAACGATCGCGGCACGGCTGTGGCCGCCGCCGAGTTCGGCCTGATGGCCGGCGCGGATCGGGTTGAGGGCACGCTCTTCGGCAACGGCGAGCGGACCGGCAACGTGGATGTCGTCAATCTGGCCGCGAACATGTTCAGCCAGGGCGTAGATCCGAAGCTTGACATTAGCGATATCGACGCCCTGCGCCGCGTGGCCGAGCATTGCAACCGCCTGCCCGTTGGGCCGCGCCACCCGTACGTCGGCGACCTCGTCTACACGTCCTTCTCTGGCTCGCACCAAGATGCGATCAAGAAGGGCATGGAGTGTCTGCCGCCGGACTACGCGGCTTGGGAGGTGCCCTACCTGCCGATCGATCCCAAGCACGTCGGCCGTAGCTATGAGGCCGTGATTCGGGTCAACAGCCAATCCGGCAAGGGCGGCGTCGCGTACATCATGAAGAACGAGCACGGCATGGACCTACCGCGCCGGCTCCAGATCGAGTTCAGCCGCTGCATAAAGGTGATTACTGAAGACAGTGGCACCGAGATCAGCGCCGAAGAAATGTGGGACGCATTTGCAGCCGAGTACCTGCCGGCCGTGACCCGGACGGGGCTGGCCGGCTACGAGACCTCGTCCACGGCCGATGGTGTTGGCCTCAGCGCCGATCTCGCGGTGGGCGGGGCCACCCTTTCCATCTCCGGCCGCGGCAATGGCCCGATCTCGGCCCTGGTCCACGCCTTACGCCAGGACCTGGGGATAGAGGTCGAGGTCCTCGATTACGCCGAGCATGCCTTGGGCGCGGGCGAGGAAGCCACGGCCGTGGCCTACGTGGAGGTCCGCTCCAGCGGCCAGGTGCGCTGGGGCGTGGGAATGGACCCGAATATCACCACGGCCTCGATGAAAGCCGTCCTGAGCGCGCTCGAACGACTGGGCATCGCCCTCGTGACCGCTCCGGAGATGGCAGGCGCCGCAGACTGACTGTCTTCGGTGTCGCGCCACCCCCGGTCGCGTGGTCAGCTGCGCGACTTCACGAACTCGAGGATCTCCGGCAGGTAGCCGTGGGCGAGGCAGACGACCGTGTCGGCCCCGCCGTAGTAGAGGGTAAGGCGGCCCGTAGGCCCGTCCAGCAAGGCTGCGCAGGGGAAGACGACGTTCGGCACGTCGCCGACCTGCTCGTATGACACCTGCGGTGAGAGCAGGTAGTCGCGGCTGCGCGCAATGACCTTCCACGGTTCGTCCAGGTCCAGCAGCGCCGCACCCATCGAGTATACGAAGCCGTTGCAGGACGTCAGGACGCCGTGGTAAATGAGCAGCCAACCTTCGGGCGTCTCGATCGGAGTCGGCCCGGCGCCGATCTTGGTGGATTCCCACGTCCAGGAGCGTGTGGCCATGACCTGCCGATGCCGGCCCCAATGGATCATGTCCGGGCTTTCCGACAGAAAGATGTTGCCGAAGGGCGTGTGGCCGTTGTCGCTCGGCCGCGAAAGCATCAGATAGGCGCCGCCCACCTTGCGCGGGAAAAGAACGCCGTTGCGGTTGAATGGCAGGAATGCATTGTCGAGCTGGTGGTACGTCTCGAAGTCATGCGTGTATCCGATCCCGATTGTCGGGCCGTTGTAGCCGTTGCACCAGGTCACGTAGTAGCGGTCTTCGAGCCAAGTCACACGCGGGTCATAAGCGTGCTCGAACTTCTGTTGGATCTCGCCGACGCGCGAATCGGTCGCCGCCCACTCAATCGTCGCGTCCCCGATGTTCCAGTTCACGCCATCGCTGCTGCGGCCGGTGTGGAGGTTCATCTGGCGGGAGGTATCGTCCACGCGAAAGACGCCGGCGAAGCCGTCACCGAACGGGACCACGGCCGAATTGAAGATGCTGTTTGAACGGGCGATCTGATCTCGCCGGATTATCGGGTTGCGGCTCGAGCGCCACAGCACCGCACTTGAGTCGGTCGGTCGGTCCTCCCAGGGGATGTTGGGGAGTGCGCCGACTCCCGCCGCACCTGACGGCGCAGAGCCGGCAGCCGGTTTTGCTTGCTCGTTGACGGAGTCCATCGGGGCCCTTTCAGTCATGCGGGCTGTGAATGCCTGGGTGATGGGTAAGTGACTTGGTCGAGCCGGTTCAGGGTTTTCGTCGCTCGGCGGGCTCGCACTCCGTCGACTACGGCCGGGCGATGTCCTGCCGGAGGCCCCGGCCGGAAAAGCCCTCACCGCCCGACCGGCGTCGGCCAGTATAAAAGGCCCCTCGGCTATTTTCGTCGGCGTTTGGAGCCTGCGCAGGCAAACTGAAGACCGAGCGCATGCTACCAGCACAGGTCGTCGAGGGTCGTCCGAATGCGGCAATCCTGAGGTTAGTTTGTTGTACGCTACCCGAAACCACCAGTTTGTGCCCTCCGGCACGGTTGACTCCGTCGTCGGAGACGGCCGAACACAAGGAATCGCTAGCCGATGGGAATTCGCGGGGAAGTCGAAGGCGCTCAAGCTGAGATCAGGCGCCGAAACCTCAGCAGGATGCTGCGGGAATTGCACGTCAGTCGGCCTTTGTCCAGGTCCGAGCTGGCTGTGCGGCTTCGCCTTGATCGGAGCACGGTCGCCTCCCTGGTGTCGGAACTCGTGGCCCGTGGCATTGTCCGGGAACGGCGCCGATCCGGGGTGATCCCGCGGTCGCCCGGACGTCCGTCGCCCGTAGTGGAGTTGCGCCACGACGGTCCGGGCGCTCTTGCCGTCGACATCGCCACGGACTGGGTTGGGGCTGCGGTCGTGGGCCTGGGCGGCAAGATCATTGCCTCGACGCGTCGCGACCGATCTCTGTTCAATACTGCCCCGGAGAAGGCTGTCGAGGATCTTGATAGCCTCGTGCGGCCGATGCTGGCCGGCCTGGAGATGGGGCCTCGCATTGTCGCCATCGGAGTCTCGGTTCCGGGCCTCGTTCGGTCCGCAGACGGACACTTGCACGCGGCGCCGGCTCTGGGGTGGCGGGACGTGCCGATGGGACAGCTCATCAGGGATCAATTCGAGGATCTGAATGCCCCCGTGTTCGTGGGTAACGACGCCGATTTGGCGGCCACCGCAGAGTATCTTCGTGGTTCTGGCAGGGGCACCACGGATTTCATTTGTATCTGGGGCGAAGGCGGCTTGGGGGCCGGGATCGTCGTAGGCGGTCGTTTGCTTAGCGGTTCGGCGGGTTATGCGGGCGAGGCCGGGCACATCACTCTCGATCCAAACGGGGACTTGTGCCACTGCGGTGCGCGAGGATGCTTGGAGTCCGCCGTGGGCGAGGAGGCATTGCTCCGGCGGTCCGGCCGGGATCCGCTGGGAGGTACGGCGGCGCTTGAGGATCTAATCTCGGCAGCGGACCGAGGCGACCCTGTAGCACTTACGGCTCTCGCCGAGTCGGG
>JAYUDR010000283.1:0-8087 GCA_043739665.1 Chloroflexota bacterium | reverse complement strand
TGACCGGGTCCTGGATCTGGGAGCGCTACCTTTCGTATTTCGCCAGTCGCGGCTGGGAGGGCCACGCCCTCAACTTGCGCAACCACTACTGGTCCGAGACGATAGACATCGCCACGGTCAGCTTCGATGACTACGTTGACGACGTGGTGGCCGTGATGGAGAAGCTCGGACACAACGTTGTCGCCGTCGGCCATGGAATGGGTGGACTGCTCGCTCTGAAAGCCGCTGAACGGCACTCGGTGGGCGCTCTGGTACTTCTAGGCAGCGAGTTGCCCCGCGATCTGAGGTCGCCCGTCAGGGCCCACGCATTGCGCGAAATTCCCGACGTGTACGGCCGCGATCACATCGGCTGGGAGACGCTGCCAGAGAAGCTGCATCGCGACAATCCAGACCTCACAATCGCCGACATCATCCGACTGCAGCATCTCTTTGGGCAGAAGCCGCACGAATCGGGCATGGTCAAGCGCGAGATCCTCGAGGGGATCGGTATCGACCGGTCTCGACTCGTCGGCATCCCGATGCTCGTCGTTGGCGCTGGTCTTGATGGCACCTCGTCGGCGACGGGAGCCGAGCGACTGGCGGATTGGCTGGGCGGTCTGTACGAGCCTTTTGGCGCTCACTCGCACTACGGCTTGGTGATCGGGGAGTCCAGCTACCAGCAGGTTGCGGACGGCGTTCGGGCGTTCCTGGAATCGCACCGGCTGTAGCGGCGGTTCGGGCCAATCGTCCGCGGCTCCTGGCACAAGTCCCGGACGCGCGATGCTCCGCCCCGTGCGCCGTGTCCCGTGTCCCGTGCCTCGTGTTTCGCGCGTCGCCCGCCCGCCCGTCGCGTTCCGCGCCGCAACGCACCGGAAGAACTTGCCTATTGCCCATCAGGCGCGCATTGAGCAAGAGTCGGCCGCTCCTGAGTCCGCTGATGCGAGGGATCGGCGTCGAGTGGCTGCTGCTCCACGCTCGGTTGAGCGTGGACGTTGGCCAGATGGAACTCGTACGACACCAGGGACGCCCTCTGACACGTCATAAGCTTGCTCAATGTCATGCTGATGTGCATTAGGAAAGATGTGCCCCGCCCGTGTCCCCGCGCCGCCCGGTCGGGAGGCACTGATTGGCACGCCGGGCTGGGGCCTGATATTATCCCGCCCGGCCCGCCGCAAGGCGGCCGACTCGATGCCGCATTCGTCTAGAGGCCCAGGACACAGCCCTCTCAAGGCTGAGATCATCGGTTCGAATCCGATATGCGGTACCAAATCGCTGCTATCTGACGCCCCCAGACCGCGCCTCGGGGGCGTTCTTCGTTCGGCGGAATGGGCCACGCGCGGAGTTGGGCGCTGCTAGCATCTCCTCGTTCCCGGCTCGTCGACGGGAAGAGGTTGCACCCCACGGGCTGCGGCAGCAGGGAGATGGCGTGTCAGACAACCCGCAGGACCCGAGTCAGCCGCCGGCTGGCGCTCCAGGTCCCTGGCCGCCCCAGCCGGGCTGGACGCCACCACCGCAGCCAGGCTGGGGTCCGCCCCCGTCACCGCAGCCAGGCTGGAGTCCGCCGCCACCACCGCAGCCAGGCTATCCGCCACAGCCGTACGGCCAGCCAGGCTGGAGTCCGCCGCCCCAGCCAGGCTATCCGCCTCCGGGCTATCAGCCGTACGGCCAGCCGGGATATCCGCCGCCGTATGGTGGCTATCCGCCCCAGCCAGGCTATCCGCATCCGGGCTATCAGCCGTACGGCCAGCCGCCGGTTGGCTACGGCTATCCGCCCCGATACGCGGGGTTCTGGATCAGGTTTGCGGCCGCCTTCCTGGACGGGCTGATCCTGGGCGCGATCCTGTTCTTGTGCATCATCACGATCGTCGGAATCTTCGCAGCTCCGTTCGTCTACTTTGGGTATCGTCCCTTCCTGTGGTGGAACCGCGGCGCAACCTTCGGGCAGAGCGCCGTCGGCGTCAGGGTCGTGCGGGCGATCGATGGCGGGCCAATCGATGGCGGCATGGCCACGGTCCGGGCGATCATCTACTACCTCGAGACCTTCGGCGCCTACATCCTGATTGGCCTGCTGGGCTTCATCTGGGCAGCCTTCGACGATCGCAAGCAGGCCTGGCACGACAAGGCGGCCGGGACCGTGGTTATCCACGTCAACTAACCCGGAGCTAATCCATGTAGGGCGGATGCGCCGTGTCTCCGTCCTTTCCTATTTGGTCCCACCGGTCCGATGGAGAGCAGTTTGAGGACGTTTTGAGCGGTCCTCCCTCGCGGTCCGAACGTGCGATCACCGAACAGTTGTTCTGTGGATAACTTGGTGGACGAGTTGGTGGAGAAACCCCTTCCCGGGCCGTTTGAGGCCGCCTAGGATGCACCCAGCCTGACGCGGCGGAGAGACACGCGGCGGGACCAAACGGCCTTTGAGGACCGAGTCTGCGGTCGGTGACCTCGGTTCGGATTGGGTTTTGCACGGCAAGAGGAGCGATGCTTTCATGGAGGATTCGCGCAGGCGCACCGACGATTCAAGCGCTGCTGACGCGGCCCTCGACTTCGTTCGGTTCTGCCATCGACGCAGGCGCGTCGGCTGGCCAGAGATGTACGACGAGATGTGCCACGTCGCGAGCCGCGGCCTGTACCACGGCTGGGGATTCGGCGAACTGGGCGAGCATGGCATCGCGTTTGGGCTGGCGGAGATGCCGCGCCTGGCCAGGCTGGTAGCCGACGTTAGCCGCCAGGACGCCGAACGCCGCGGCCGAATCCTTGTTGGTGTGATCGCTCCTGCGAAGGTGAGCCCAGCTGCCGCGGAGGAGGTGCCCGAGGAGGTCAGGGGCCTCGGGGCGTTCGCTGGAGCCGCTCGCTGAGCCAGGGGCAGCCGCAGCGTTAGTCTCGCGGTGCGGTGCGGGCGGGCGGGCCGGCGGGCCGGTGCGGTCGGGCGGCTAGACCCGGATCTGGCGGCGGGCCATCTCAGCTTCGATCTGGCGCTCGGCCTCTACGTATGAGTCGATGCGGTCGCGCAGCTCGTTCGCCGGCGGCGTGTACAGGTGGACCTGCTGCTGAAGAACGTAGCTGAGGCGGCGGCTGGTCATCCGGACGTGGTCCAAGTTCTTCATCAGGACGAGCGGGTCCATGGCGGCCAGGTCGCTGGGCTCGTACATCGGCTTCATAGCCCGATTGTATTGGGACGCAGCCCGGAGCGTCGACGAACTATGTGGCGCGTCCCATTGGGATTGGTGCCAGAGCGGGCGAGTGCCCCTACAGCGCCCGCGGCTTACGGGGCGGCCAGTCCCAGTCGATGGGCAAGCCCGCGCCGTTGATGGCCCGGCGTCGTCCGGCCTCGCTCGTCGCCAGGATGAGGATGCGGTCCAGTTTGGTGGCCTGGCCGGCCTCCTCTCCCCAGAGCTTGGTCATTTTCCGGCCGGCGGCCACGTCGTCGAGCGCGATCCCCGCCAGGCGGTAGCCCTCCGGCGCCGCGGCCATCTCCCAGACGGATTCTGCCAGGCCCACGCCGCCGGCGGCCGGTCGGCCGCGGTCCATCTCCACGTCCCCGATGACCAGCGCGATGACCGCGTCGTCGGCGAGGGCGGAGCGCAGGCCGCTCAGGACCTCGCGCATGAAGACAATGTAGGCGTCGTGGTGATGGGCATCGTCCAGGAGATCGTCGATCGCAGACGCGTCGTAGCCCAGCAGCCACAGCCGCAGCCAGTTGTAGTAGCCGTACTTCACGACACGCAGGTAGGGCGGGGAACTGACCACGAGCCGAGCGCGCTCCGGTAGACCACGGTCGTGCAGCGCCTCGCGGAAGCGGACGCCGGCGTCGCGGGCGTCGCCGAGCAGGGCGATCCCTCGCGTCGTGGGCGGCGCCTGGCGGTACAGCCGGCGCAACTTGTCCTCGAGCAGGTCGAAGGCGTCGCGCTCGGGTGAATGGAAGCCGGTCCGGGCCACGAAATCACGGACATACCGCGGCGCCATGCTGAAGGTGTTCGGCATGACGGCGGAAAGGTAGCTCGCGCTTTTGCCGTGCAGGATGCCGGTCATCGTCGCCAGGAGGAATCGGTCGGTTCGGTCGTCCGGATCCAGGCCGGCCCGCAGATACAGCAGCTGGGCCAGGGTCCGGGGATGGAAGGCGAGGGCGACCTCGATGGATACGGAGCTGTCCGGTCGAACCGGGATCGAACCGCTGGCCGAGCGGCCGGTTGGCGTGCCGGAGATCGGACGGCTGCCCGGCGCAGGCACCAGCAGGTCCGAGCCTGGGTCGGCCACGATGCGGTCCGCCAGCGCATTCCACTCGCCTGAGGAAGCAACCCAGGCCAGGCGCAAAGTGGCGAGACGGATCTTGACGTCGGCCTTGGTGGGCGGATCTACCTTGGCCGCGGTTAGGATGTGAGCGAAGGGGTTGAGGTCGTTGCCGGCCCCGACTCGACCCTCGGCACAGGCCTGCAGTGGCGTCGTGCCTCGGCCGCTGAACGGGTCCAGGACCACGTCGCCGGGCCGTGTGTAGCGGGCAATAAAGGCGTGGGCCAGGCTGGCCGGGAAGCTCGCCAGGTACGAGCACATAGGGTGGAAACTGTGGCCCCACAGTCGCTGCTGATCCTTCCACTCCGGCTCGATGGTCAGGTTCGGCAGTTCGCGCGGCAGCTGGAGGGCGAGCTGACCGGCACCGGTGCGGGCAGCCCGACTCGGGCGCTCCTCGGGAGCAATCGGCATCTCGAGCCGATCGAACTCGAGCGAGAGCGAAGCCACGAAATCGACCTCCGAAGCGCAACCTTCTGTCGGGCGGTGACGAGAGAAGACGGAGTCTAGCACCGGCCGGCCGCCGTCACGAGGGGAGCGGAGCACTCCCGGTGGGATTTGCCGCCGGGCGAAGCGGGCGGGTCGGGCGGCTCGCCGGGGTGCGTATCGCCGGCGGACTGGCCCCGACCGGCGGCGCGCGTTACTCTACGCGCGGCGTTTGGCGTCACCTTCGGTGTCCCCGTAGCTCAGCGGATAGAGCGTCCGCCTTCTAAGCGGCAGGTCGTCGGTTCGAGTCCGACCGGGGACGCCAGACTCGATTTCGTGCGCGGGACGACACGCCGCCTGATATTCGTGATCAAGACGGGCGTGCTGCGTCATAGTTCCACCGCATCTCTGGCTCGACTCCAGACACGACGAGCCATATTGGATCGTGCCAATAAGGCGTAGAAGCGACCCATCTGCGGAAGGTTGTACGCGGGGACGGCGCCGCTGCTAGTGTCCGACGCCGCGAAACCACTCCCATCCCTTAGGGTGCCGTCGCAGGCAGATCCTCGCGATACCAGGCCATCAGGAACTGGTAGTGGCCGCCCACCACGACGAACACGGCGCGGTCGTAGGAAGGCGGGATGGATCCATCGGGACCGGGGGGCGGACCCTTGGGAATAGCGCCGTCCACGTAGCAGAGAGCGACGGCCTGGGTATCGGCGTAGCTAGCGAGCTGCGGCTGGACACTCAATTGAGGCATGGCACGAAGCTTAGCGATCGTCGTGTTGAATGATGCAGCGACTTTTCCGCCCACGGATTGCGCCGCAGCCGTGCAGGGGTCCGATACAACCCCGGTCGGCGTTGAGTTCCCGGCCGCGGGCGTGGCCACTGTGCTAGCTCCCGGCGAAGCGACGCAGGCCTGCAGAAGAACAGCGATCGCGCCCGCCAGCACCAGCGTCTTGGACTGTGATCTAGGGCCTAACATCGGCGAACCTCCGAATTCTGGATCTGTCGGGAGAAGGACGGCTCGATCCTCCACTGAGTTCCAACTGGCTATCCCCGACCGAGCCACGGTGCTGGGCTAATGAGCCATCAGCAACCAACGACGTTCTCCGCTGCGTGCCAAGTTGTCGGGTTGGCCCAATGCCCACACATGGTCGGCGTGTTGACCTGCGAGCCGTCCTCTCCGCTCCAACTGGTCCAGCTCGTGCCGTCGTTTAGTCGGTAGGCCAATGAGCCGTGACTGTAGGCCTGAACCACTGCGCTCGGGGTGTAGCTCTCGAGGCCGGTATCGACATTCGAACCGTGCGAGCCTGACAGATCCTGGTTCTTTATCGTGCCGTCCACCTTGAAGACATAGCAGTAGTGGCCGCTACACGGGTCGGTCTCGATTTGGAAAGTGTGGTTCGAGCGGGTGGAAATCATCTGGTAGCCGAGCAGGTGCCAGCCCCCGCCGGCAGCTTGGTAGCCCCAGAACCAGTACGCGAACGAGTCGCCGCATTGGTGCCCTGTTCCCAGCTCAAGGTAAGCCGGCGAGAGCGCGTACAGCCACTCGGTCTGATAGACAGGGGTGCCCGTGATGGGCGAGCTGCATCCGTCACTTGGGATGCCACTGATCGTGACATCGGGCCGGTAGACGCTCAGGCCCGTGTATGCGGTGGAGCCTGCGCTGTTGTCCCAGGCGTGAGCGTACTGGTGAAAGCCAGCGGCTGAGACACTCGGGGCGCGGATCGCGGCGATCAGCACGGCTGACACCAAGACCAGAGGGAACCGCAGAAGGAGCCGCCGACGAGCAGCTCGCACTCGCAATTGCATCTTCTTCCCCTTAGGTAGGCGCAAATGGAGATGTGTCAATTAGTATACGACTCGTGTCTAGATGGGTTGTCAATCGTTTACCGTTATAGGTAGGCTCAAGATCTGCCGGCTGCTCTGCTGGCATTCATACAACCTGACCACCCGTCTCTCGGTGGATGTGTCAGCGGCAAGACGGCCTCAGCCAGCCGCCAGGCGTGTCCATCGATCTCGGCCGAACAGATCACAGTCAAGCCCGAATGGGACATTCGGGTCGCTACGGTCGGCGTGATTCAAGTGGCGCCATCGACTACGCCACCTCCACCAGCAACTCGGCAGCCTGCGCGATCTCGTATCTCAGTTGGAAAGCGTGGGCGCCACTCCTCTCGCCACGAGCACAACAAGAGCTGAGGTCACTGGCAGGCGAGAGCCCGGACATCACGACACGATAACTGGACACGCTACACTCGGGCCTCCACTAGGGCGGCCACAGCGCATAGCCGTTCTGGCCTTCTAAGCGGCAGGTCGTCGGTTCGAGTCCGACCGGGGACGCCAAATTAAGAGGGAGCCGGCGACCCGAGTGGGTCACCGGCTCTTACTGACGAAGGTCAGTTGGTGTGGGTGGTCACAGAACTCGCGTAGTGGTTGCTCGACAGCCCATGAATCGTGATCGCCCCGGCGCTGAAGATGCCCCAATACTCGTTGGCGATATGGTTGTTCATAACCGCGACGGTCACGGGCACGGCGGCGCTGAAGAGCGCGATGCCGGTCGGATGGCCGCTGCCCGAGTCTGGGTCAACGCCGTTGCCGGAGATCCAGTTATTCATGATGACGTTGCCAGAAACGTTCTGACCCGGTGCATGGGCGTGGATGCCCACCCCGGCCTCGCCGTTGTTGCGCAGCGTGTTGCCGATGATCCGGTTGTTGTAGGAAGCCGTCCCGGGGAACGGGGCGAACATGCCGACGCCCGCGCCACCATTGCCTTCTGAGACGTTGCCGATGACGAGGTTGTCGTACACGCCGCCCTTTGTGGGGTCGGTCATCGCCATGGCGTTGTGAGATGGCAGGGTGATCCCGCAGTCTTTCAGGTTGTTCTTCGAGATGTTCCCGGAGATGACGTTGTGGGCGCTGGGCCCGAACTCGTCGGTAACGAGGATGCCACCGACGTTGTTCTCGACCAGGTTGTCGACCAGGCGCGACCAGGTCGAACTCACGAGGTGGAGGCCCTCACCGCAGTCGCCCGGAATGTTGCCCTGGGCCCGACATTCGGAGGTCATGGTGGTGTTAAAGCCCGCGTCGTTGAGCCGGACGATGTTGTCTTGGATGATGACCTTCGAGGTCCCAGCGACGAGGATGCCTTCGCCGAGCGCGTGCTGCACGGTGAAGCCCTTGACGACCGATCCACTCGCAGTCGGACCGAAGACGAGGACGCCATAACCGACGATGCCCATGCCCGCGAGCGGCTGGATCCCGCCCGTCTGGCCTGTGGCGTCGATGATCGCGTTATCGCCGACGAGGGTCAGCCGTTGGGTGATGGAGACCTGCTCGGCGTACATACCCTCGTCCACGTGGATCGTAGCGCCGGCCATAGCGACCGAAACCGCATG
>JAYUDR010000282.1:0-3148 GCA_043739665.1 Chloroflexota bacterium | reverse complement strand
TGGCGTCTAGGAATGCGCGGTCGTGCGAGGCCACGAGGAGGCTGCCGTGTCGCCGGCTCAAATGCTCCTCGAGCCACTCCAGAGCGGCCAGGTCGAGGTGGTTAGTGGGCTCGTCGAGCAGGAGCAACTCCGGGTCCGAGAGCAGCAGCTTGGCCAGCGCCGCGCGCGTCTGCTCGCCACCCGACATGTTGGCCGGCGGACGATCCCACTGGTCACGCTCGAAGCCCAGGCCGGACAGCGCAGCCTCGACTCGCTGGTCGAGGGAGTAGCCGTCCTTGACGGCGAACTCGTGCTGCAGGTGTTCGTACTGGGGCTCGGTGACGCGACCGTCGAGTTCGAGCTGCCGAAGCGTGAGCTCCAGCTCCTCCAGCCGACCGGCGCCCGCTCGGACCGCCTGCCTCAGGCTCGGGGCGTCGATGAAGGCCGCGTCGACATGGGCTTCCTGCGAGAGCATCGCCATCGTCAGTCCGCGCTTGCGATGGACGACGCCCAGATCTGGCTCGTCCAGGCCGAAGGCCAGCCGCAGCAGCGTTGTCTTGCCGGCGCCGTTTGGCCCCACAAGACCGATCCGATCGCCGTGGGCCACAGACGCGTCGACGTGGTCCAGGATCGTGAAGTCGCCTACCTCGCGGTGGACGCCTTCCAAACGGAGGATCGACATCAGGCGATCCGGCCGGCGCTGGCGGTGGTGGCTTCGAGGCCGGAGCGAGCGGCAGCGCGGCGTGTGGCCGCGGCCTTGCGGTTGGCGGCAACTCGCCGGGCGCGCGCTTCCTCCGTACCGGTCCGACCGATGGCTCCCTCGCCCGAGAGGTCGGTCCAGCGCGGGCCGCGCCGGAGCGGGTTCGTACCGGCCGCGGTCGTGGGCGCGGGCACGTGCCCGGCCGGGAGCCGCTGGCACCACGAACAGAAGTGTGTGGCTCGGCCACCGACGACGATCCGCCGAATCGGCCGGGCGCACCGATCGCACGGCTCGCCGGCGCGCTGGTATACCTGGAGATGCTCCTGCATCGAGCCGTCACCGTCGGGAGCGGTGTAATCGTCGACGGAACTGCCGCGCCGTTCGACCGCCTCGGCAAGCACATCGCGCAACGCCCGGTGAAGCCGACGGGCGTGGTCAGGCCTGAGGCTCTGCGCGTCGCGGAGCGGATGAATCCGCGACCGCCACAGCGCTTCGTCGGCGTAGATGTTGCCCACGCCGGCAACGAAATCCTGGTTGAGCAGCAGGGTCTTGAGCCGGCCGCGGCGCCGTGCGAGCAGCCGGAACAAATAGGCCGCGGTGAAGTCGTCGGAGAGCGGCTCGGCACCCGTGGCAAGAACGCCCACAGCCTCGCCCTCGAGAGGCAGGCCCGTCATAGGGTCGCGGCGATACAGCCCCATCCGCCCGAACTTGCGGATGTCGCGGAAGCGGATCTCGCGGCCATCGGCCAGAGCCAGGACGACATGCACGTGCCGATCCTCCGGCGAACCGCCCGGCACCACGAATAGCTGGCCGGTCATCTTGAGGTGGACGGTGAGGACGGCGACACTGGAGTCGGCGGTCGGGGCGGCCTCGGCGGCCGCGGCGGTCGGGGCCGGCCCCAGCCAGATCAGCAGTTGTTTGCCGCGCCGCCCCACTCCCTCGATCTCGCGAGACGCAACCGCGGCCTCAAAGCCCTCCGGCGAGTGGCTGCGCAGCGTGCGTGGCCAATTCGAGCGCACGCCGACAATCCGCGCGCCTGTCACCAGGCCGCGCAGGTCGCGGGCGATCGTCTCGACTTCGGGCAGTTCAGGCATAGCTAGAGGGTAACGGGGCGGCGCTTGGCGCGCCTGACACAGCCGGCCGCACCACGGCACCACTCAGCCCATACGACTTTCGCTCCCGCGAAAAGTCGTTAAAGCTAACGTCCGCCTGAGGCGGACGTTAGCTCGGGACCTCGCTCAGTTCCGCCAGGATCGCGTCCTCGCGGGTGAGCGGCGTCATCGCCTCCCAGTTGTCCCCGACCTTGACGTCAACTGTGAGCGGCACGTCCAGCTTCATCGCGCTCTCCATCGTGTCGCGCAGGATCGGTACCACCGCGTCCACCTCCTCACGCGGCACTTCCAGCACGAGATCGTCGTGGACCTGGAGAAGCATCCGGGCCTTGAGCCCGGCGGCCCGCAGTCGCTCCGGCAGCCTGATCATCGCGATCTTGATGATGTCGGCGGCCGTGCCCTGGATTGGCATGTTGATCGCCATCCGCTCCCCAGCCGCGCGCAGGGCGGGAATGCGCAGTTCCGGAATTGAACGTCGCCGACCCAGGAGCGTGGTCACGTAGCCCTGCTGCCTCGCCATCTCCTTGATCTGGATCATGTAGTAGCTTATGCCGCTGTACGTGGCGAAGTAGTTGTCGATGAAAGCCTTGGCCTCGACGCGCGAAATGCCGGCCCGCGACGAAAGCCCAAAATCGCTCATGCCGTAGGCCAGGCCGAAGTTGACCATCTTGGCCATCGAGCGTTCATCGTGGGTCACGTCGGCTGGGTCTTTGTGAAGTACGCGAGCAGCGGTATCGCGGTGGATGTCGGCGCCACGGGCAAAGGCGTCGCGCAAGTGTTCGTCGCCGGAAACGTGGGCGAGGATGCGCAGCTCGATCTGTGAGTAGTCGGCCGCGAGCAGAGTCACGTCGGGAGAGCCGGCAACGAAGGCACGACGAATGCGCCGCCCCAGGTCCGAACGGATCGGGATGTTCTGGAGGTTCGGATCGGACGAACTAAGCCGCCCGGTAGCCGCGACCGCCTGGTGGAATGTCGTGTGTAATCGACCATCACGTTCGGACACCAGCGCCGGCAGAGCCTCGATGTAGGTCGATCGAAGCTTCGAATAGAGCCGCCAGTCGAGCAGTTTGCTGATCATGGGGTGCGCCGGCTTCAACTCCTCGAGGACCGAGGCGTCGGTCGAAAAGCCGGTCTTGGTCCGCTTGCCCTTGGGCAGGTTCAGCTCGTAGAAGAGGATCTGCTCAAGCTGCTTGGGCGAGCCAAGATTGAACTCGTGGCCCACGTCGGCGTAGATCTCCGCCTCCAAGCGGGCCATCTCGGCACCGAACTCGATGTCGAGGGCGGCGAGGGCGGCGCTGTCAATAGCGACGCCGGCCGCCTCCATCTCGGCGAGGACCGGAATGAGCGGCATCTCGAT
>JAYUDR010000281.1:0-3152 GCA_043739665.1 Chloroflexota bacterium | reverse complement strand
CCTCAACGGCTTCGCGGACCGCCGTCTTCTCGGTGCCGGGCTCCGGCGCCCCGCTGCCGACCGACACGCGCGGCGTGTAGCGACCGACCGACTGCAGGAGCTTCTGGGTGGCTGCCATGTCTCGGGTCACGGCGTCGCTCAGGCCCTTCTCGTCCGTGTAGATGTAGCCGTTGCCGACGGTGGCATCGGCGAACTTCTCCTCGATGGCCACGTGGGCCACGGTCGGCAGGGTGGATTCCTTCAGGACGGCCTTGACGATGGCCTGCGCCGTGGCACTGGCTTCGACTCTCGCCCTCTCGGCCTGATTGACTTTGCGCTCGGCGAGCAGCTCGTTGATGAGCTGGTCGCGGGCGCTGGATGTCGAGTCGGACTCGGCCACCACGATGGGCTCCGGGTTCGGGGCCGGGGCCGGGGCCGGGGCGGGATCGGGCGTCGGCGCCGGAGTCTCCGGAATCGCCTTGACCAGCGCGATGAGATGGTCGTAGATGGTGGGATTGCTCTCCTTCAAGGCCGTCACCTGCTCAACGGTCATCTTGGAGATGTCTTCGAGACCCATATCGAACTCCTCACTGGCCGACTCGGCGAACTGGATCGCCCCTCCGGCGCCTGCATTGGTGACCCAGTCAACGGACCGGAGCTGGACGAGCGATTCCATGACTCGGGCGTTCTGCCCGTCAACGCGACCCGGACGAGCCGTGCCGCCACCAAGGACGCTGAATGCGACCTGTTCTGGCGCCGCCTTGAAGCGGTTCCAGTCGGAGTCCTCGAATACCTGAACCTTGCAGCGCGGCTCCTGCGCCACCTCATCCCATTTGGACTCCTTCGTGACCGCGAACCAGTCCGTGACGGACCGCTCAGGCAAGTCTTTCTCGTCGGACTTGCGGGGATGGTTCCGGAACATCTTCAGGCCCGTGAACATGCCCGCCTGCGTGGCCTCGCGGAGGGTGGCCGGTGGGTAGTAGAAGCCGTCCTTCTTGTTGCCAAACCCGGGCTTGATCGGCGTGATCCAGACGGTCTTCGTCGCATCGTCAAAGAGCGGACTCGACTCGGCGAGCGTGACGTATTCGACGCCGCCCGCCTCGCGGAAGGTGACCTGCTCCTGCGCGGTCGTGGCGTCGAACTCGGCTTCGGCGTACTTGGCTTTGTAGGCCATGTCGTGGCCCGCGCCAAGCGAGTGGGTCATGTCGTGGATTGACTGGACCATCGTCTGGTCCTTCGTGTTGTTCCGCTTGCCCGCCTCGCGGATAAGGGCTCCGACGATGCGCGCCGACGCCGCCTCAGCGATGTCGCCGTGGGCCACGCAAGGGCACACGTTGCACGTGCAATCTGTCGCGTGGTCGCATAGGGCGCACGTGTCTTCGTCTGCCGTCATCTCCGCCGTCTCAGCCGGGATGAACTTCAGGAGTGCGGCGATGGCCGTGTCGATGAGCGCCGCTTGCTCAGGCTCGTCCTGTTCGGACTTCTTCAGGCGAATCAGCTTCGACACGATCTCGGCGGCGTCCTGAGCGTCGTAGCTCGATGACCAGTTGTCGTCGTTGACGAGCGGGCCGTATGCCTTGGCGAGATCGGTGAAGGCACCCGTCCAGTTGGGAATGACGATCATGTCGCCGTTGGGCGCAGCGACTACCTGAGCTGATACCGAGCCCTTGTCGAGCAGGATGGTCGCTTCGCGAATGCTGATCCGCTCGACATCATCGTCAGACTCCCGGAGGCCAGCCGAGACTTCCTTGATGGAGTCGGGATAGGTGACCGCCGAGCCGCTCATCTTGCGGTACGCCTGTCGCAGCTTCGACTTGACCATGCCGAGCGACACCGCGGGAATGGTCGCCGGAGCATCGCTACCCTCAGCAAGGGCGGACGTAGCTCGGGCGAGGGTGTCGGGGTCGGGCGCGCCAGCTGAGGTGAGATAGGGGAGCGCCCACGTCGCGGGATCGGCTGTCGGCGCGTAGGCGAATGCCTTGCGCGGAAGGCCGTCCTTTAGTTTCGCGGACGCTGCTTCACGGACCTTTGCCACGGTTCGGTTGGTCTCCAGAGACGCTGAGCCACGGAAGGCTCGCCTCTTACTGGGCCGTTCATCGAGTGGTGTCGGTCCCGGTGTGCGAACTCGGTTTCCGCGAGTCTACGAGTCGTCCGAATATCGCGTCAAGCCGTTGGGTCCCCGTAGCGACTCGTTCTGTCGTCGCGAATGACCTTTGCGCGCGGGAATGCGTCGTTATCCGCGTGGTTTCATGTCGCCACTACTCCGACTAAACGCGCGGATGTAGGGCGGCCTCATCCAGACATAGCCGATCCCGCTGGCTTGCCGCCGGTTGTTTTGACCGCTCGGATCGGCACGCCGTGGTAGCTGAAGAAGAACCCGCAGAAACAGCACTTGATGATGTCGTTGAGGAGATGGGCGTAGCTCGGCGGCTTGAACAGCGTCCGCAACAGGTAGGTTTGAATGATGCCGTTGCAGTTGGGGCACACGTACTCGTTGCCGACGTACGGGGCGACGCCATCGGCGTGGTCGGCGATACGCCGACTCTCGTACATCTCCTGCGTCCGGGCCTTCCGCTCGACCTTGGCCTGTTTCCACTCTTCGGTGGACCTATGGGGTCCTTCGCTCATTGGTCCCTCTGTCTGCAATCTGACTCATCACAGAGGGGACCTTGGGCGGCGGAAGAGTAGCAGATGCAGCGGGATCAATGAACCTAACCCGGAGCCTTCTAGCCATGGCTAGAACCTCTTCCCGCGTATAGCGGTCGATGTGCATGGGGTGCCTCTGGGGGATGACAGTTCGGGATGTCATCCCCCATGGAGGAGGCTACGGAGCGGGAACCGGAGCGGGCGGGGTGACGGGTGCCGGAGTCGCAGCCTTCGAGGCGGCGTCCAGAACGGCCACGGACGCCCGTGCCGCTGCGATGGGTGCATCGAGTGCGGCCACCTGAGCCGGGGTGAGGCCAGCGGCGGCGACGGCCGCTTCGAGTGCCGCGATGTCGGCTTCGAGTGCCGTGAACGCGGCTGCCTGATCTGCGGCAAGTGCCGTGAGGTCGGCAGCGAGGCCAGTCTCGTCGTCCTGGATGCCTGTGAGGTCTGCCATGAGTCTCTCCTGTCCGATGAGTAGAGCGTCGAGCTTGCGCTCAATCCGCTTTAGGGCGACCTCTTCCTCTTCT
>JAYUDR010000280.1:0-3154 GCA_043739665.1 Chloroflexota bacterium | reverse complement strand
AGACGCCAGCGACATCAGCGCAGCATCGACTTTGTAGCCGGCGAAGATCCGTGCCCGCTCCTCGCGTTCCTTTTCCTGGCCCATGCTGGCCCAGACGTCGGTATAGACGGCGTCTGCACCACGGACGGCCTCTCGGACGTCGTGGCCCAGTTCGATGGCTCCGCCGTGGCCATCGGGCTGCGCACGGGCGGCCTCGACGACCTCCGGTTTAGGCTCGAAGCCTTGGGGAGTGGAGATGGCCAGCGTGAAACCCAGGTACGCGGCGGCCTGGATTAGCGAATGGCAGACGTTGTTGCCGTCGCCGATGAAGGCCACGCGGAGTCCGGCCAGGTCGCCGAACTCCTCCTGGAGAGTCATCACGTCGGCCAGCGCCTGGCAGGGGTGGTGGTCGTCAGTCAAGGCGTTGATGATCGGGATCGTGGCGTACTGTGCCAGCTCCTCAACCCGTGACTGCTCGAATGTTCGGATGGCGATGGCCGACAGGTAGCGCGACAAGACCCGGGCCGTGTCCGCGATCGTCTCGCCGCGGCCGAGCTGGAGCTCGTCGGGGCGGAGCGTAATCGGAAGCATCCCAAGGCCGAAGGCTGCGGCCTCGAAGCTGACCCGCGTCCGTGTCGAGGGCTTGTCGAAGATGAGCCCGAGCCGGCCACCCGCCACGGCTTCGCGGGCCTGGCCTTTGAGCGTCTTGAGATGGGTGGCCAATTCGAGGTTGGAGCGGATCCCATCCCGCCCCAAGGAATCCAGGGTCAGGAGATGGCGCGTCATGACGGTGTCTCCGGCTAGTGGCGAGTTCCGGCTAGTGGCGAGTCCCCGATGTCGAGCCGGCCCGCGCCCGCTCGACGATCGGAGCAAGAAGTTCGGTCAAGTTAGTTTGCGCGGCCACGTCGCCCGTCAGCTCCTCCAGCTCGTACCGAACGCGCACAACCGGCTTCGTCAGCTTGAGGACGCGTGTCAAGTCAATCGGCGTGGCTGAGAGCACAAGGTCGGCCGGCATGTCGTTAAGGGCGGTCTCAAGCTCGGTCATCTGGCCCTGACCGTAGCCCATGGCTGGGAGCAGACGTTCCAGGGCCGGGTACTTGCGCAGCGTCCCGGCCAGTTCGCCCGTGGCGAACGGCACCGGATCGACGATCTCAGCGGCGCCAAACCGTCGCGCGGCCACGATGCCGGCACCGTATGTCATGCCGCCGTGGGTGAGCGTTGGACCGTCCTCGACAACCGCCACTCGCTTACCGGCGATGTCGCCGCCCTGCAGAGTCAGAGCCGAGCGCGCCAGTATGACCCGTGCCCTCGGGTTCATCGCGGCGACGCCGTCGCGCACTTGGGCGACTTGTTCCGGCGTGGCGGAGTCGACCTTGTTAATCACCACAACGTCGGCCATGCGGACGTTGATCTCGCCGGGGTGGTAGTGCATCTCGTGACCGGCCCGTAGCGGATCCGCCACGACGACGAAGAGATCCGGCCGGAAGAACGGGAAGTCGTTATTGCCACCATCCCACAGGACGACGTCCGCCTCCGCTTCCGCCTGGCGCAGGATGGCCTCGTAATCGACCCCGGCGTAGAGGACGCGCCCGGCATCGAGATGCGGCTCGTACTCCTCGCGCTCCTCGATCGTAGTCTCGTAGCGGTCGAGGTCGGCATAGGTGGCATAGCGCTGGACGCGCTGGGCAACAAGGTCGCCGTATGGCATGGGGTGGCGCACGACCACGACCTTTAGGCCCTGTTTCTCGAGCAGACCGGCCAGATAGCGAGTGGTCTGGCTCTTTCCGGCACCGGTCCGGGTCGCGCCCGTGGCCACCACGGGCTTGGTGCTGGGCAGCTGCGTCCGGGCCGGGCCGAGTAGTTCGAAGTCGGCACCACCGGCGAGTGCACGGCTGGCCGAGTGCATCACATGCTCGTGAGTGACGTCGCTGTAGGCGAACGCGACGCGATCGATCCGCTCGGTCGCAAGTAGCCGCTCCAAGTCCGACTCGGCCACGATCTGGATGCCGGCCGGATAGAGCGGGCCGGCCAGCTCTGGCGGGTAGCGGCGGCCGGCAATGCCCGGGATCTGGGTTGCGGCAGTGAAAGCCACGACTTCTACGCTTGGTTCTTGGCGGTAGACGACATTAAAGTCATGGAAGTCGCGCCCTGCGGCTCCCATGATCACAACACGAGTGCGATGCATGGCGATTCCGGCCCTTCCGCAGTCGCGCCGTAGGTCAATCCCGGCAGCGAACTTTGGGCTAACGAGCCGGTTCCGCGGTTGGTCCAGCGGTCGTCTAGCGCCAACACTATCGCGCCAGCCGTCAGAGTCCGCAAGTGCCGTCCTGCCAGCGCCGCGCCTGGCGCGTCGACCCCAGACTCCTGGCGAGTCCTGGGGCTGAGTTGTAACCAACGCGGCGCTGCCGGCTCCCAGGTTCGCCGCCGTCCGGCCCCGAAACTGCTCCGGCCTACCGTTCCTTCAGGCGACCAGAGCGGGCGCCTTCTCGCTTTCGAGGTCGAAGCACCCCACAAAGTGATCGTCTTCGATCTCGACCATGGTCGGGTCATCAGGCAAGTACAAGCCCGATTGGCCGACCAGCGGGAACGCCTCGTGGAAGAGGCAGCCGCCTCGCCCTGCGATTGGCGCCCCCAGTTCCGCCTCTATGTCGGCCCACTTCTTGTGGAGCTGCGGCACCGACGAGACGAGCATCCGCGTGTACGGGTGCGTGGGATTGCCAAAAACCTTGTCCGTGGCGCCCATCTCAACGACGGAGCCGCGGCGGAGGATCACTGTCTTCTCGCTGATGTAGTTGCCCAGCGAGAGGTCGTGGGTGATGAACAGGATGCCCAATCCCCGGCCCTTGAGTTCAGCCAGAAGATTGAGGACGTCGATGCGGGTCGACGCGTCGAGCATGCTAATGATCTCGTCGGCCACGAGGATTTTGAGGTCGAGGAGCAGAGCTCGAGCCACGAGCAGTCGTTGGAGCTGGCCGCCGCTGAGTTGGTGCGGGAACTTGTTGAGAACCTGGCCCGGATCGAGGGTCACCGACCGCAGCACGGCGTCCACCTTGTCGCTCCACTCCGAGGCAGCCACGTGGGCGAAATACTCGCTTCGGATGAGACTGAAGACGCGATCCGCTTTGAAGATAGGGTTGTACGAGCTGAACGGATCCTGGAAGACGCCCTGGACATG
>JAYUDR010000279.1:0-3157 GCA_043739665.1 Chloroflexota bacterium | reverse complement strand
AGCGGGACGTCATTGGAGGTGTCGCAGTTGACCGGCACGAAGAAGGGCGGCGCAGGGTTGACGTTGGCGCCAGCGCCGGAGCCGGCGACCAGGACCGGGAGCGAGTGGGCGACGGGATCGGCCTGCACGCCCGGGTCGCAGTACTGGAAGTCGGTGGCGGAGAGGAAGTAGGCCCAGTTGAAGGGTCCGGGTCCGTAGCTGCCGGGGGAGCCGGCGGGCGGCGTGAAGTATGGCGTCCCGTTGACGCAGCCGAGGATCTGATCGACCGCGCTCCCGCCATGGGAGGTGGCGAAGGTCACCGCGGACCCGGCCGCGACCGGGCGGTGCTGCGGGTCGAAGGAATAGGGCGTGACGGTGAAGGTGGCGCAGATGTCGGTCGCGCCGTTGGCGTGCGCCGCGCTGGTGACCTTCGGCTTGACGGAGAGCTTGACCTTGCTGCCCGGCACCTCAGGTGGCGCCTGCCGACCGCAGGCACCAGCGAGGCAGAGGGCTCCTGCAAGGGCGACGAGCGGCAGTGACATTCTCATGGTGTCGCCTTTGCGTGGACCGTGGCCGAGACTGCTTGCTGGTTCAGGTACAAGCGGCGCGGGCAGATCGTCGCATTCTTTCGACGGCGCGGTCCGGCAAGGGGGTCAAGGAGGAGGTCCGGAGGCCCGGCAATGATTCATGCGGCGTGATGCGACGGTTTCTACCGGCCGGTAGCCGCCGGCGGCCAGCACAAGCCGTGCCCTTCGGCCGTCGCAGGCGGCGAGGAATCGCGCGTCGCGATGCGACGGTTTGTCCCGACCGCTTGTACCTGTTTGCGTACGGGCGCTCCGGCGTCCGCAACGTCCACTTTGCGCTCCCCGCGCAGAGAGTCAGCACGGCTGGTCCTGCCGGCCGTTTCACGAAAGGTCGCACCCATGAGACTGAACCTCTCGCTCCTCGCGCTCCTCGCGCTCACCGGGATGCTCTGCCTCACGAGCGCCTGCGGCAGCCAGAAGGCCGGCAACGCCCAGGCGGGCAAGGTCAAGCTCTCCACCCGGCCCGACATCAGCGGCGCGGCGCACGCCAACACCGGCTCCACCGCCGTCTGCGCGACCTTCTCCGCCACGCCGTACCAGCTGACGAGCACCGGTCCGGTCCTCGCGGGCGCCCCGGTGACCTTCGCCACCGGCAGCGGCAGCTCGTACACCGACGTGATCCTCGGCTGCATCGACAGCGGCAGCGTGGTGAACTTCCAGGCCGCGACCGGGGTCAACTGGGCGTACCTCGTCTCCGCCACCAACTTCACCTATTGCGACGACGTCGCCGGCAGCCACCCGCTCCCCGCGTCCACCGTCAGCCCCGGCCCGGCCTTCTTCGCGCCGATCCACTGCACCAAAAGCATCGACATGGCGCTGGTGATCGACTACCCGATCTCCATCTCGGTGGTCGCGCCCACCGGCGACATCGACATCTCGGCCGGCGTCTCGGTGACCAACCAGTTCTCCGTCTGCAAGCAGGCCGACTTCGGCACCGTGGCCGGCGCCGGCTTCGGCGACCTGCACTTCGGCACCGGCTTCGTCATCGACTCGACCACCTCCACCCCGAAGACGGCGGAGCCCTTCGGCCTCATCGGCCTCGGATATGCGGCCGGGGTCACCGACACGTCGGCCTCGCACAAGGTCGCGCAGTACGCGGGGCAGAACTGGGCCGCCGACCCCGATGGCGAGGCGAACACGCAGCTCTACAATACGTATTACACGGCCCAGATCCCCGGCGGCGACGCCGCTCCCCGGCCGTCGGCCATCTTCCAGACCACGCTCTCGGACCCGACCCAGACTCACATGTTCGGCGTCACCGACACCGGCTGCGGGACCACCGGCCGGTGGGCGAACAGCAACCAACCCTACTGCTTGACCACCAACGCCGATACGGCGTACGCGGCCGGTCACGCCGCCGGTGGGACGTTCACCAAGACCACCAACCAGCCGACCACGGTCGCCGGCGTCGCCAGCGCCTTCATCTACGCGCCGGGCGGCGGATTCGCGGCAGCGAGCATGAGCAACACCGCCGGGCTGGGCTCGCAGATCAACATCATCGGCCAGTACGTAATCAACAGCAGCCTGGACTACAGCGCCGCCGCTGCCCTCCCACGGACGGCCAACGCCGCGGCGGGCACTGCGAGCACCTTCGGGAATCCGGACGCGGACCTCGGCTTCAATGACCAGCTGAGCATCCAGAACGTGCCGGGCGGGAACAACACCGCCTATACGTTCAGCGGCGTCTATATCAACCCCGACGCGGACGGCTTCCTGGTCGGCGCGTCGTTCCCCTTGGGGATCACCAAGTGGAACACGCTCACCGTCGATGCGACGGGGACGTGGGCGCTGGGCGGGTCGTGGACGGACCTCTCCAGCGGCGCCGTGCCGGATGGCTTCGGCGTGCAGGCGACGGCGGGATGCGTCGCGCCGGCCGTTCCGTGCCCCTTTACCACGGCGCAGATCCTCGCTGGGGCGGCCAGATACCAGCCGCTCTCTCCCCAATCTTCCTGTTCTGCCTCGGCAGCAGGTTATGATCTCGAGCTCCAGCCGTTTGTTTATACTGGTGCTGGTGTAAGGGCGATTGCCGGCAGCTTCCTCGTCTTCGATGATTTCGGCGATAGCCTCCCCCTACTTACTCGGCCCCCAAGCGCTCCCAGTGAGACCAGGTCCTGCGTGAGCGTGATCGCTGCGGCCTGCGCCCAGTTGGGGATGGCAGGGCCGGTGGGCCAGACCGTTTACTATGGATGCCATGGCAACAACGCCGTCTGCCCCAGCGGCCAGACCTGCGACGCTGCGACCAACGCCTGCCACTAAGTTGGCATTGGCCAGCAGATAGCCAGCGAATGCCGTAGGGCACGGTGCCGCGGAGCCAGATGGGCTTCGCGGCATCGTCGCTTCGAGGCCCGCCGCCAGTCGAGCTCAGAACCGGAAGTACATGAACCCATCCGGCTCGAAGGCTCCGAACAGAACCGCCAGGTAGGTGAGCGCCAGGTAGAAGCCAGCCCGCACCGGCCACGGCCAGGTGAGCGGCGCGAGGAGGTTTCCCGTCCGGTGCTGGACGAGCTCCACGAGCATCAGCGGCCCGCAATAGAGGAGAAACAGACCGAGCGGCCCCGGGTGTCCCAGCGTTCCCAGCTGCCCGAGCGCGCCCA
>JAYUDR010000278.1:0-8126 GCA_043739665.1 Chloroflexota bacterium | reverse complement strand
CCCGCCGCGCCCGCGCCGCACCCCCGCCCCGCGCCCCGCGCCCCGCGCCCCGCACCCCGCGCCGCGCCGGCCACTCCCCCGCCGGCTAGCCGATCTTCTGGCCGCGGACCAGTTTGGCCGGCTCCAGGGCGGTGCGGCGGCCGCGGTTCGACATCGCCTTGTGGAGGGCAACTTCGTGAGCGCGGCGTTCCAGGTCGTCGTTGAGCGGCGCCAGCGCGACCTTGGCCGGCGAGATTCCCTCGGCCCGACCAACGGCAATCCGGATGAGCTGATCCGTCAGCCATGGGTTCTTGGGCAGGCACGGGCCGTGTAGGTACGTCGCGAAGACGTTCCGGAACCGCGCCCCCTCCAAGCCGTCGCGCCCGTTGTTGCCCGCGCCGGCGACCATGCGGCCAAAAGGCTGGCAGCCCGGCCCAAGTGTGGTGAGTCCGGAGTGGTTTTCGAAGCCCACCACCGTCTCGGTGACGTCGCCGATCGTCACCTCGCAGGCGGCGTGCTGCATGAAGCGCTGCGGCCCGCCACGCGTCTCCAGGTCCAGGATTCCCGCGCCGAGCATCTCCTCGCCCGAGTTGGAAACGTAGAGATGGCCGAGCAGCTGCAGCCCGGCGCACACGGCGAAGACCACGACCCCTTCATCGACCGCCGAACGCAGCGACGGAGACTTGCGAGCGAAATCGGCAGCGACTATGGCCATCTCCACATCCTGCCCGCCGTGGAACAGGACGACGTCAAACTTGCGGAAGTCCGGCGTGTCGCCCTTCTCAACGGCCACGACATCGACGGGAATGCCCCGCCATTGGGCCCGACGTTGCATGGCGATGAGGTTGCCGCCGTCCCCAGCAACGTTCAGCAATGACGGGTACAGGTGAGCGATCCGGAGTGACTTGTGATCGCGCGAGCGGCTCAAACGGGTCGCACGAATGAACGGAGCCGACGGAGGCGCGGGAGCCGGCTCGAGGGGACCGACAGGGGCGGCCACGACCGACTCGGCCATCGAGACCGGCTTGGGGGCGGCGGCCGACTTCGTGGCCGACTTCGCGGCCGACTTCGTGGGGGCGGCAGGAGATTGAGCCTTCGACTTGCGGGCACGCCTGGGCGCCAAAGGCGGAAGCGGGAACCGATCGACCGGATCGGCCTGGTAGTCGGTTGAGAGGGGCCTGACGGCCACGATCTTGGGCGCGGGCTTGTGCGGCTGTTCCGGCGCGGCGGGCTTGACGCCCTTGCTCTGGGTCATACGGCCCAGTATCTCCCCGTCCAGCCGCGGCGCCGCATCTCGTTGCGAATCTCGATCAGCGGCGTGTACCCGCTCAGCACCACGAGCCGCGACCCGGGCGGCAGAAGCGCGAGAGCTTCGGTCAGGGCAGCCGGTCGATCTTCGATTACCGTCAGCTTGTTCGTAGCCACCCCCGCGTAGTGGAGCCGGTTCGCCAGCTCGTCCGCGCGCGTGCCGGATACCACCACCCGATCGACCTTAGGCGCCATCGATTCGAAGTCGACATCCCAGAGCCAGCCGAAGTCCTCGCCGTCGACCAGCGTATTCGAGGCAGCGATCAGGAGTTGCTTCGGCTCCTCCTCGGTCGCCAGGGCGCGGAGGGTCGTGTTGTAGCTCGTGGGGTTCTTGGCGAAGGCCAGGATGACGGTCTTGCCGCCGGCATCGATCTTCTCGAGTCGACCGAAGGCCGGCCCAACGGCAGCCAGGGACTCGGGCGCGGCCTCGAGCGACACGCCGAGGCCGACGAGGATGGCCACGGCCCCGGCCGCGTCATAGGCGATGTGCACGCCCGACTGCGGGATTTCGAGGATCAGCTTGCCCTGAGGTGTCTGGATCTCGCACAGGGTCTTGTCCAGCCCGACGACCTCGAGCGACGTCACCGCCACATCGAGCTTGGGCCGCGCAAAGCTGCACTTGGGACAGTGGTAGTCGCCCATGTGGGAGAGGTAGACGTAGCGGTACTTCAGGTCCGCCTGGCAGCGTGGGCAGCGGATCGTGTCGGCGGCGCGCGTGATCTGGTCCGTGGAATTCTTGATGGCCAGGCCAAACGTGACGCGCCGCCCCTGGCGCTTCTCGGCCATTGTCGCGACCATGGGATCGTCCGCATTGACGATTAGTGCGCAGTCCGCAGGAAGGGCCGCGGCCACCGATTCGATGGCATCGGCAACGGCGTAGATTTCTCCAAAGCGGTCCAGCTGATCGCGGAATAGGTCTGTGACGAGCAACGCCCGCGGGAGAGTCTCCGGGGCGACGTGGGGCAGCGCACCCTCGTCCACCTCGACGACCAGCACAGCTTCGGGAAGCCGGCCGCGCAGAGTCGCGTTGCTCACCGCCAGGCTGGTCACGCCCTGGATGAGGTTTGCGCCGGCCGAGTTGTGGCAAACCGCGATCCCCGCCCCGCGGAGCAGCGCTGCGGCGAATCGAGCGGTCGTGGTTTTGCCGTTGCTGCCGGTGATGGCCACGACCGGTACGCCCGGTACCCGGACCAGCTTATCCAGGATGCGCGGGTCTACCTTGCGAGCGACCATGCCGGTGATCGCGGTACCACCACCGCGACCGATGAGGCGGGTGGCGATTGCAGCGCTTTTGCCCACGGCGATAGCCAGCGAGGCACGCGCAGAGAAGGAGGTTTCGGCGGCGGCGGGACGCCGACCGATGAGGCTCGTCATCTACTCGGAGTGTAACGGGTCCGAGCATCGTCTCGCTATTGCGCTGTGGGCATGCGCCTAAAGGCCCGGAATGGCGTGGTCAACGGAAGCCGCTGGCGGGGCTTCGCGAGCTATCGAAGGCTGGAGGCTATTTCCAGGCCACAGTTATGGACGGGGAGGTCTTGCTGCCGCCCGGGGCAGTGCAGGTTGCGGTGACCTTGTAGGTTCCGGCCCAAGGGCCGCTGCCCAGTGGAACAGGCCCGCTATCACCGCCGGCCCCGATCATGAACGGTGGCGGCTGGCTAGGCGCAGGAGGGCGCCGGGTAGGGCTGCCTGAGGAGTAAACAATGTTCAGTGAACATTGTGAGTTCGGAATGTAGGAAACGTGAAGGTGGTATGAGGTGCCAACCGTTAGGGGCGAGTGCTCCTCAGTGCGGACGGTTGGTGTGCTCGGCACAGCAGTCGGAACTGGCGTAGGAATCAGCGTCGGACTCGGGGTGGGAGTCGCAGTCGGCGCGGGCGTCGGCACCGCCGTGGGCTTGGGCTGGGGCACCGCCGTGGGCTTGGGCGGGGGCACCGCCATGGGCTTGGCCGTCGGACGGAGGGTGGCGACCGGAGCGGGCGATGCGTCTTCCACCAGCAGGTTGGACGGGGCGGCGGTTGCGTCGGTGGTTGGGGCGACGGTCGGGGTGGCGGTGGGTGTGGCGGTCGACTGGGCGGTTGCGTCGGCGATGACGCCGTTCGACGTGGCGCCCGGGCTGCTGGAGCGGATGGAGTTGCTCGGTGCAGGCGGCATGACCGAGGTCATTGCGATCGCGAATACGGCGACGCCCAGGATTCCGACGAGGAGCATCGCTCCCGCCCTACGACGCCTGCGGCCTCCGGTGCGCCTGTTGCCATGGCGATCGAATTCGAGCGAACCCGAGACTTGGCCCAGGGCGGGGCCGCCGGTGGCTCGCGCCTGGCCGAAGCCGCCGCGCGTTATGGCAGTCCTGGCACCCGAAAGCCCGTGGCCCAGGACGCTTCCGGCAGCCAGGAGCGCGGTGAAGATGCCGACGACTGGCCCCGGGACGCGGCCCCTGGGTCGTACTTCGTACTGGCGGACAATCCCCTCGTTGGCGAAGAGCGGCGCAGGCTTGGCCGACTCCGCCAGTGTCCCCTCGGCGGCTGGGATGGCTCGCACTATTCCGGGCACGTCCTGGTCGGGGCGCATGTATCTGCGAGCCGGATCGCCGGGCCCAGCCGTGATAGGCGCGAGCGAGGCTAGCGCGGGCGAGGCTGGCGCGGGCGCCCCGGCCTCAGCCTCCTCGCGGCGGGCACGGATCAGGCCGGCAATTTCGCGGCCGGGGGCACGGACGTAACCCTGGACGGTGACCGGGGGGTTCGTGGGCGTGATGGGCGCGGGCGAAGCTGCGGGATCGGGCGACCCAGGAGCGGCAGAGGCGGCAGCCGCGGAGGCGGCCGATTGGGAGTCGGTCGAGCCATCCGCTGGGGTTCCAGAGGCCGGCTTTCCTGGGCGGTCGGGAAGCCGCTTTCGGGGAGTCCGCCCAATCGCCATTACCAAACACCTCTGCTGCCGTGACGCGCCGATCAGTCTCGGCGACAGGCGGCGTCAAGTAACGGGTCGGTGGTCATGGATGCCACGACCACTTCGTTGGGTTGCAGACCAAAGGAGTAGCTTGTGGCGACTACAGGACCACGTCGTCTGGACGCGCACATACAGAACGCCCACAGGCGCCTTTTCTTTCACCGATTGTGCGGCTGTCCGCAAATTGACTGGTGCGGTCTCGGCATCGCGGCACCCGGCCTGGCCCGGCTAACGGCCACGCAGCGCCGCTAAATCTCGCGGTTTCTCAGGAGCACGATCCCGACCGCCAGCACTCCGACGATCCAGACAACGCACCAGGCCAGCCAGGGCAGGCTCGGTGTCGCACCGGAGAACGGGCTGAACCGGTACAGATTGGCGTTGACGCCGCCGGCGGTCAGGACGTTGTCGGTCGGGGTGAGCGCGCCCGCCGCGCCCCGCCAGAGAACGTCGCTGGGGAGGATTAGGCGGGCAACGACGCCGACGCCGTGCAGAATTCTGTTGTCCAGGGCCTCACCGACGCCGCCCATGACTCCGGCCATCCAGGCTAGCCCGTAGGCCACGACGGCGATCGCGCCGCCCGCCACGGACGCGACCCGGGTGCTGATCACGATGGCAAGCGTCAGCAGGACCAGCGATTGGCCGGCAAGGTAGACGGGGCCGGCCAGGGGCTCGGCCGGAACGTAGCCGGTCGCAGCAACGACCGCGCCCAACTCCAGATAGCCCGCAACGAGAGCGTAGCCGACGAGCACCACGGCCAGCCCAACCCAGCGGCCCAGCAGCACCTCCGAGCGTCTGATCGGCCGGGCCAGGACCGCCAGCAGAAGCCCGCTCTCGATGTCTGAGCCGATCGCCGGAGATCCTGCGAAGACCGCCGTCATCGCCAATACGAAGCTGAACATGAAGGCCAGCATCACGGTGACCTGCGAGAGAACGAGGACTTGCGCCGGCCCGGTGATCGGCGAGGCCTCGGCGATGCGGCCGAAAGCCCACCACGTCAAAACGACTATCAGCGCCGTCAGGCCGACCAACACCCACAGGAGACGACGCCGGACTGCCTCGCGCAGAGTCAACCGGGCGATGATTGCGATGCCGGCGATGTTGCTCACGGCCGAACTTCTGCGGATCCCGAGGATCCCGAGGATCCCGAGGCCGCAGCGTCTGCCTCGGCCTCCGACTCTGCGGCCGCGCCGACGCTGCCGTCTGCGCCGAGCAGGGCCATGAACCTGTCCTCGAGCGACTGGCGGGTCGGGACAACGGCGTGGATCGCGGCGCCACTCGCCACGAGTTTCTGGACGAGGCCAGGCACGTCCGCGTCTGCGATGCCGCCGATCGCGAGCCACTCGCCCTCGACTCGGGTCGGGCCGTAGGAGGCGGCCACTTCCAGGGCGGCGCCGTCTGGGGCCGTGACGCGTAAGCGCACGCCACGCTCCTGAGTCAGCTCAGCCATGCTCAGTTCGGCCACCACGCCGCCCCGGTCCACGATGGCGACGCGATCGCAGACCCGCTCCACTTCCGTCAGCATGTGCGAGTTGAGGAAGACCGTGGTGCCTCGACCTCGCAGAGAGCCGATGATCCGCCGGACGTCCTGGCGGCCGACCGGGTCGAGGGCGGAGGTAGGTTCGTCAAGGACCACCAACTCGGGCTGACCGAGCAAGGCGACACCGATTCCCAGGCGCTGCTGCATTCCTTTGGAGTAGGTGGCCGACCGACCGTCGGCTCGATCTGCCAACCCGACCAACTCGAGCGCCTCCGCGATCTCCTTGGGCCAGCTCGATCGTGGCAGACGGGCCAGCTCGCAGTGGAGGGCCAGAACTTCGCGCGCGGTCATCCAGCCCTGGTAGCGGAACAGCTCGGGCAGATAGCCCACGCGCCGCCGCGTCGCCACATCGCCCAGCGGCGCCCCCAGGACGCGGCCCTGGCCCGCCGTCGGCCGCGTCAGCCCGAGTAGCAGCTTGACGGCTGTGGTCTTGCCAGCGCCGTTCGGGCCGAGGAAGCCGAAGACCTCGCCGCGAGGCACCGTCATCGTCAGGCCGGCCAGGGCAACGGTCCGCCCAAAGTGCTTGCGGAGTTCTTGAGTCTCGATGGCCGGTCCACTTACGCCCGGGCTGCTCATCCCACCCACCTCCGCCTCCCGCGTGGCGCCCGGCAGGGCGAACACCGGCAGCCGGGAGCGGAGCAAGCCAATCGCGAAGCGATTATTTGCGGAGCGAAGGCCTCCGATGTTCGCCCTGTCCCCGCCCGCGCGCTACGAATCGATCCGCTCCACGACCGTGGCGATCCCCTGCCCCACGCCGATGCACATCGAGGCCAGGCCGTAGCGGCCGCCGGTCCGGCCCAGGCCGTGGACCAGCGTCGTGATCAATCGTCCGCCGCTGGCGCCCAGAGGATGACCCAGGGCAATGGCCCCGCCGTCCACGTTCACGCGCGCCGGGTCCAAACCCAGCTCGCGGATGCAGGCGATCGACTGGCTGGCAAACGCCTCGTTGAGTTCGACAAGGTCTAAATCCGCCACGCCGATGCCGGCTCGTTCCAGGGCCTTGCGGGTGGCGGGGATTGGCCCGAGGCCCATCACGGCCGGATCCACTCCCGCTACGGCCGTGGCCACAACGCGTG
Organism: Chloroflexota bacterium; assembly: GCA_043739665.1. Taxonomy (GTDB): domain Bacteria; phylum Chloroflexota; class Limnocylindria; order Limnocylindrales; family CSP1-4; genus Fen-1039. Next base: position 1,285 of record JAYUDR010000278.1, on the reverse strand, counting down.
CCATAGGCCGCAATCCAAGCTCGCGCGCCCTGCCCGCCTCCACGACCAGAACCGCCGAGGCGCCGTCGTTGATGCCGCTCGAGTTGCCCGCGGTCCCGGTGCCGCCCTCGCGGAAGGCCGGCTTCAGCCGCGCCAGAGCCTCCGCAGTTGTGTCGGGCCGCGGATGCTCGTCCGCGTCAACGACGATCGGCTCGCCCTTGCGCCGAAGAATGGTGATCGGCACGAGCTGGTCGCGGTATCGACCCTCTCGGATGGCCGCCGCGGCGTTCAGCTGGCTTGCCAGGGCAAAGGCGTCCTGCTCCTCGCGGCTCACACCCATGCGCTCGGCCACATTCTCGCCGGTCTCGCCCATTGAGTAGGGCTGATGAAGCGCCGCCAGGGCCGGGTTGACGAAACGCCATCCAAGCGTCGTATCGACAAGTTCGTGAGTGCCGCGTTCGTAGGCCGCCTCGGGCTTGAGCATCACGTACGGCGCTCGACTCATTGACTCGACACCACCGGCGATGAAGACATCGCCGTCGCCGACGGCAATCGCATGAGCAGCCGAGTTGACGGCCTGCAGACCGCTGCCGCACAGGCGGTTGACCGTGAGCCCGCCGACCTCAACCGGCAGGCCCGCCAGAAGGGCGGCCATTCGGGCTATGTTGCGGTTGTCCTCGCCGGCCTGGTTGGCGCAGCCGAGGATCACGTCCTCGACCAGGGCCGGGTCAATGCCCGAGCGCTCGACCAGGGCGCGGATGACAGCCGCGGCAAGGTCATCGGGACGGACGGATGCAAGAGCTCCGCCGTAGCGCCCGAACGGCGTTCGCAGCGCAGCGACTATCCAGGCCTCACGTATGGATCGGTCTAGCTGGCGTCCCATGTCGCTCCGATTGTACGGCCGCTACGCGCCGCGCTCCGGCGTGGTCAGGGCAGCTTGATCAAGCTTTCGACCAGAAGCGTGGGGTCGTCGGTCAGGATGAGGTACATGACATTGGCGTGGGCGTAAAGGTAGCCGACCGACAGCAGGCCCAGGTTCTGTCGGACGGGGTCGATCAACTCCTGGACAGACTTGGTCGCGACGAGCTTTGGGCTGACAGGCCAGCCGGCCTTCCTCGCTTGGGCTGCGAAACCCGAGCTGAGCTTGGCGCCATCGATGCCCGGGACCGTGAAAGCCTCGATGGCGATCGTCTCGGTGTTGGTTAGGTCCGTGGCTACCGCAAGCGTCGCATCGTCCGGCGTCTTGCCGAACTCGACTAGCCAGGGTGTGTAGAGCGCCTTGTCACCGCAGGGATTCGCGGACGTG
>JAYUDR010000277.1:0-3186 GCA_043739665.1 Chloroflexota bacterium | reverse complement strand
TCAAAACGAAGGCGCAAAGCCGTCATCAGACCTGTAACGGACCGGCCCCATCACCGCGTTCGAGAACGGAGGGCATGGCACGCATTCTTCTCGTAGATGACGACCTGGAAGTCGTTGCGCTCAACAGGTGTGCGCTCGAGGCTGGTGGCTACACGGTCACGACCGCTTCCACGACCGCCGAAGCGCACGCGGCCGTCGGCCGCGAGATGCCCGACGCCGTGGTTCTCGAGGCGATGCTGGACGGTGCCACGGCCGGATTCGATCTCGCCCGCGCCCTGGCCCGGGAATTCCCGCACCTGCCGCTCATCATGCTGAGCCGCGTCGACGAGTACCTGACCGCGAAACAGCGGGCCGGCCAGGATCGGGATGACGGCTGGATGCCCGTGGAACGGTTCATGGAGAAGCCGGTCTCACCGGACGTGCTCGTCTACGAAGTCGACCACCTCGTAGGGATGGCGCACTAACCACATGAGCCCTCTAGTCGTTTTCCTCGTGGCCTTCCCGCTCGCGGTTGGCAGTCTTCTACTTGCCGTCAGGAATGGCACAGTCCGAAACGTGATCGTCGTCGCGGCGGCCCTGACAATCGCTGCGGCGTCGGTCGCCACGGCCGTCACCTTCGGCAACGGCAACGCGATCTTTTTCGGCCTCCCGAACGGACTATCACTGGGCCAGGGCCTGCTGGCCGCGGAGATCGCCATTGCCGTATTCGTGGTGGCCATCAGCATCCAGCACCGCCGCGTCCTGGCGCCGGTCCTCGTCCTGGGCCAGGTCGCCATCTCGGTCTACCTCGAGTTGTCGGGCAAGATGCCGGAAGTCGACCCAAGTCGGCTCTTCTGGTTCGACCGCCTGGCGATGGTCATGGTCTTGATCATCGGGGTCGTGGGGACGCTGATCTGCATTCACTCGCTGGGCTACATGCGGGACTACCACCGCTCCAGCCCGCTGATCAAGGGCCGCCGCACGGTCTTCTTCTGCTTGCTGTTCGTCTTCCTCGGTGCGATGTTCGGGCTGGTGGTCTCCAACTACCTCCCGCTGATGCTGATCTTCTGGGAACTGACGACGTTGTGCTCGTTCCTGCTGATCGGCTACACCCGAACCAAGGAAACCGTCGGCTACGCCTTCAACGCTCTGAACATGAACATGCTGGGCGGCTTGGGCTTCTCCCTTGCGATCCTGCTTCTGGCCAACGGCAACGAATCGCTTGATCTGGCCAAGCTGACCTCCGTACCGGCCACGGCCGCGCTTCTGCCGGCGCTCGCGCTGCTCTGCCTGGCCGGCCTGACCAAGGCTGCTCAGATGCCATTCTCGTCGTGGCTGCTGGGCGCGATGTACGCCCCGTCCCCCACCTCGGCCCTGCTCCACTCGAGCACGATGGTCAAGGCCGGCGTCTTCCTGCTGCTGCGCCTATCGCCCGCGATCGCCGGGACCAACCTCGGCACGCTGGTGGCCTTCGTCGGCATGCTGACCTTCCTCTTCGTCTCGCTTGTGGGCGTGACTGAGCGGAACACCAAGAAGGTCCTCGCCTACTCCACCATCGGCAGCCTGGGCCTGATAGTCGGCTGTGCCGGCCTCGGGTCGCCGGAACTGATCTGGGTCGGCGTGATGATCATCATCTTCCACGCCCTCGCCAAGGGTCTGCTGTTCCTCGTCGTGGGTACGATCGAGAACCGGCTCTATTCCAAGGACATGGAGAACTTCGACACTCTGCTCAGCCGCTTGCCGCTGGTTAGCGCCCTGGCCCTGACCGGCATCGCCGGCATGTTCATCGCCCCGTTCGGCGTGGTCGTGGCCAAGTGGACCGCGATCCGGGCCTTCCTGGAAATCCCGGGCTGGCAGGGCGCGGCCTTGCTGGTGATCATGGCCTTCGGCACCTCGCTGACGCTGTTCTACTGGGGCAAGTTGCTCATCAAGGTCCTCTCCATGAGGTCCGTGACCGAATACGAACTCTCCGTCCAGAAGCGCATCACGCGCTTCGAGTGGCTGGCCGAGATCACCCTGGCCGCCGGCGTTATCGGCGTCGCGGCCTTGATCGGGGTCATCTCCGAACAGGTGGTTGGGCCGCAGGCGCTGGCGACCTTCAAGGGCGCCTCGCAGGCCTTCCTGCACGTCGAGCCGGTGATGCTCACGACGATGGTCGTCGCGGTGGTGTTCCTGCCGGCACTCGCGGTGTGGGCGTCGCGCCAGCGGCGATACGACATGAATGACTTCTACGCGGCCGGCCGGCCCGTCACCTCAGCTGGGGTCATGGGAATGGCCCTAGGTGGGGCCCGCACCGTGACGCTTCGCAACTACTACCTCGAGGGCGTGGTCAACGGCAACCTGGTCTTCCGTGCCGGCACACTCGTCTGCGGGGTCCTTCTCATCGCCCTGCTCACCGTCGGAATGGTGGTCCGCTGATGAATTTGAACCCCGTCGTCTATGGCGTCCTCTTCATCTTCCTGGCCCCGGTCTTCGGCGGTCTGCTGGCCGGAATTGATCGAATCACCAGCGCCCGAATGCAAAGCCGCGTCGGACCGCCCCTTCTCCAGCCCTTCTACGACCTCGGCAAGCTGCTCCAGAAGGACGCTCGCCAGGTCAACCCCATCGCCGAGCCACTCCTGCTGGGCCACCTCGGCCTCATGGCCGCGACCGGGGCGATGCTCCTCGGCGGCACGGACCTGATCTTCGTGGCATTTGTGTTTGCCCTGGCCGCGCTCTTCCTGGTGCTGGCGGCAGGATCGGTCAACTCGCCCTACAGCTTCGCCGGCGCCGAGCGCGAACTGATCGTGCTCCTCGCCTCAGAGCCGTTCTTCATCCTGATGCTCGCCGCGATCTGCAAGGTCACCGGCGAAAGTTCCTACGGCGGGGTGCTCGGCTCGGCCGTGATGGTCGCGCCCAAGCTGCCCGGCGTGCTGCTTGCCTTCACGTTCGTGGCCACGATAAAGCTGCGCAAGTCGCCCTTCGACATCTCGACCTCGCACCACGCCCACCAGGAACTGGTCAGCGGTCTGACCTCGGACATGTCCGGTCGTCTGCTGGGCTACGTCGAGATGGCCCACTGGTATGAGTCGGCAATCCTCGCCGCCTTGGTCGTTCTCTTTTTCAACTGGAGCGTTCCGCTCGGTCTGCTGGCGTTTGCCATCGTCTACGGCGCCGAGATTCTCGTGGACAACTCCACCTCGCGCGCCAAGTGGCAGCTCGTCCTCC
>JAYUDR010000276.1:0-3203 GCA_043739665.1 Chloroflexota bacterium | reverse complement strand
ACCATATCGCGGCCATCGACAATTCCACGCGCAAACTCATGCAGGATGGCCAGCGGCCCGTCGGCGTCGGGCTCTTTTTCTCGCTCGGCCACTCCACGATCGTCGTTGCCCTCTCCGTGGCGATTGCCGTGTCCGCATCCTTCGTTAGCGACGTGCCTTCGCTCCGGTCGGCCGGTGGCCTGATTGGGACGGCCATTTCGGCCAGTTTCCTGCTCGTCATCGGCCTCATCAATCTCGTCGTGCTGCTCGACATCTATCGGATGTTCCGCAAGGTTTCGGCCGGTGGCTCCTACGACGAGCAATCACTCGAAGACTATCTGTCGAATCGCGGCCTGCTGGCCCGGGTCTTCCGGCCGGCCCTTCGGATGATCCGCAAAAGCTGGCACATGTACCCACTCGGCGTCCTATTTGGGCTCGGCTTCGACACTGCCTCCGAGGTCGCCCTCCTCGGGCTTGCCGCAACCTCGGGCGCCTCCCACGTGCCGGTCTGGTACATCATCTTGCTGCCGGCCGTGTTTGCCGCGGGGATGTCGCTCGTGGACGCGACCGACGGTGTACTTATGCTCGGAGCCTACGGTTGGGCCTACGTCAAGCCAATCCGAAAGCTCTACTACAACCTCAATATCACCCTGGTGTCGGTGCTCATCGCGTTCGTGATAGGTGGCATCGAGGCGCTCAACGTCCTAGGTGCTGAGCTGGGACTGTCGGGCGGTATTTGGGGTGTCGCCGGCAATCTCGACATGGGCCTGCTCGGCGCCGCGATTGTTGGCCTGTTCCTGGTCAGCTGGGTCGTGTCCACGCTCGTCTACCGTTGGAAACGATATGACGACCTGGGCACGGAGCGGAGCTTGGACGATAAGGCGCGAGCCGCCTGACGTGGCAACCACGCGGTAACCGCGCGGCAACCACGCGGTCACTCAGACCATAACGAGGATCGCAAAACCCATTGCCAGGACGACTATCGCGAGGACCAACTTGCTGCCGCCGGCATGTTGAAGGTGCCAGCGATTGATGACTCGGATGAGGCCCGGCCGACTGGCCAGCACGAGCAGGGCGACCAGCGGCGTGATGTAAGCCAGGTTGTACAGAATCAGCCCTCCAAGGCCAGCGGCAACCGTTCCCTGGACGGACAGGAGCGCCACTACGCTGAGGTAAACCGCGCCGCTGCAAGGCACTGTGCACAGCCCGATGAGCACGCCGCCGCCGAAGAGGGCGGGACGCGAAGTGGAGCGCGCCCAGTCGCGCATTCGGCCATGCAGCGCTTGGGGCGCCTCGAGCTTCCACGACACGTCCGGTAGGAACACGTCACGAAGCATCCAGAGTCCGAGGCCGATGGCGATGAGCGCCGCAATTCGGCTGGGCAGGTGGTTGCCGCCGAAGTGGGTGAAGGTCGCGACCACGGTCAGCAGCCCGAGCCCAAGCAGGAAGTACGTGACGAGCACCCCCACGACGAAGAAAGAACCCAGCCCGAGCACGGTCCGGCTGGCGGCTCGTGTAGTCAGCCCGGTGGCGAGGCCGTCGAGGCCAACCGACTGGCGGGATGCCAATCCGAGGGCGAAGGTCGCGAACAGAATGAGGACCCCAAAGGCACACGGGTTGAAGCCGTCGAGGATGCCTGCACCAACTATTGCCGGGAGGCTCAGGGCGGCCACGGCCCCGTGATCGGCGCTTCGGGGTCCGGCAGTAAGAATGGCCGCTGCTGAAGCGGCCACGACCACGCCCGTGACCAGCAATAACAGTCTTGTCCGGGTCACCGACGAGCCGGCCACTGCTTGCATCAGGCCGTCACCGTCAGCTTGCCCTGCATCGATGGATTGGCCTTCCCACCGCAGCAAATGTTGCAATAGAACTCATAGGTGCCCGGCGTGCTGGGAGCCGTGAAATTGAACACCTGGCTGCTCTCGGGTCCAACCTTCCAGTCAATGCCCAGGGCATCGATCGCAAGCTCGTGCCAGCCGCCGCCGTCGCTGTGCATCGATGTATCCATGCTCGCGAGCTGGATCTTTACCGGTTGGCCCGCTTTGACGGTGAGCTGATTGGGGTCGAAGCCTTCCATGCTCGCGTGAACCTGCAATGCGCCGACTTCCGGCGTGCCGGGTGGCTGTAGCCGGCCTATGACCAGGTTGGCAGCGACTATTCCGACGACGAGAACAACGGTGGCAAAGATGCCGATCCGGAGCCACCTGGGAAGTCCGCCAGTCGTGGGTACCGGCTGACGCGCCTCCGATGAACGATCGGGGCGAAATCTTGAGGTGGAACGGCGGGTCATGTGCGGCCTCAAATTCGGTGTTGCGACGCCGGCGACGTCTCGTTTGCTCGCACCGGTTACAGTCGCGCCGACTGGACCGGGCGCCATCTACTTTTGCAAGACCACCAGATTTGCGCGGCCTGCTGAGAGAGTGGTGAGTCAGATCTGAGAGCCCGCTTAGAAGAGTGGCCGGTGACGCCCGGCTGCGCACCTTAGGAGTGCTGGTGCACGAGTGGGCTCCGCTGCCACAGATACCGACGGGACTCCGCTCGGAGCCGCAGGAGCAGCTGCCGAACGACGAGGTAGACAGCGAACGCGGCCACAAATACGGCGCCGTGGATGGCGCGCATATGAACCAAGGTCAGCGGGAGCGCGGCCAGGCCGATGAGCAGACCGGCGCCGGACTCGAGGAGTTGCGTCGGGATGCGGCGGGCACCGATCCGCCGGTCAGACGACCAGATCCCCCAGCGCGACGTCGTGATTCGGCCGGCGCAGCAGCCGGTCAGGAAGCAGCCGAGGCGGCCGATAGCGACGGCAAAGAACAGGCCGGGCGCCGTTGCGTCGAGATACGCGCCGACCGGCAGGCTGAAGGCGACCAGCGCGACGATCGCCACAACCGGCGCGGTGACGAGGAAGCCGTCGACCGCCCAGCCGCCTTTGAGAATCGATTCACCCGGATGGAGCGCCGCGTACCAGACTTTCGCTCCCATGAGGCCAGCCGCGAGCGCGAGCAGCGACACGAGCAGCGAACGCGGCATGGCGATCTGCTCGCTCGCGAGGAGCGCGAGCTGCGTCGTGAGGGCCACGATCAGGCCGACGACGAATAGGGCCGTGTAGCTGCCCGGTATTACGGCCGGGATGCGTGCCAGCGGGGCGGTCAGGGCCCAGCGCGTCTTGACTGGCACGGTGGACGCGGTCTGCACCGACCAGTGGCGCCACGACCAGGTGGCAGGGC
>JAYUDR010000275.1:0-18909 GCA_043739665.1 Chloroflexota bacterium | reverse complement strand
TGGAAAGCAGCCGCCAGACGGAGAGCAGCGCCACCTGACCGCATCCGATGAAGAGGATGGCGGCCACCGAGTATGGGACGACGAGGTAGGCGACTTCGGGGAAGATCCTCCCTTCCTCGGACGCGAACACGGGTACGAGGATCTGTGCCAACACGGTCCCGAGCAGGAGGAGGACAAGAGCGACGCGGAGAAGCCGACTTGCGAGCATGCTCATCAATCGAGTATCGATGGCTTTCGCTCGACTGTCAATAGGTGTTCGGCATCCGGCCGCTTAGACCGTAGCGACCTGAATGTCCCACTGGCGCTCTCGTGCGAACTCATCGTTGCAGGCCGCTGGTCGCTTGCTGCCGGATGAGGCCTCGTGTTCGTGCTCAGCCGCCTCGATCCCCTGGGGTCGGCTCGGCCTGCGAGCGAGGCCGGCCATCAGCCGCGGACATCGCCCACCTCGCTCGCGAGCCTCTAAGTCTGCTCCGCGCGGTGAGCGGCGACCTCCCGCGTCCCGGGAAGAAACAGCGCGGGAATGACGGCGAGCGCGGTAAGGCCGATCGACCACCAGAATGCGCTGTCGAACGCGGTGGCGCGGCCGACAAGACCGCCGGCGGCTTGCGCAGCGAGTTGCGTCTGGAGGATCAGGGCGAAGACGGCCGCGCCAAAGGCGCCGCCGAGTTGCATCGTGATCCGAGTGGCGATACTGGCGTGAGCCACCTGGTCGGACCGCAAGCCAAGGTAGGCCGCAGCCATGATCGGGATGGTCACCATGCCGAGCCCGGCGCCTCGGACGACGAGAGAAGCGCCGAGAAGAAGTTCATTGGTGTTCACGCCGGCCTGCGTGTAGGCGAGCGTGCCGGCCATCGTGAGAAGAAAGCCACAAAGCACGATGGATCGGGCGCCGATGCGGTCGGTCAGCCGACCCGCATAGCCTCGGGTCAAGAGCATGCCCAGGCCCTGCGGGGCGAGTAGCAGACCGGCGGCGAGGGCGCTCTGGCCGCGTACCTGCTGCTCGTACAGGGGGAGCAGCAGCATCGCTCCGTACACCGACAGACCCGAGAGAAACAACAAGACGTTTGAGGCCGTGAAGGAACGCACTGCGAACAGCCGCAGGTCCAGTAGCGGCGGTCGCTTGGTACTGAGCGCATGGACGACGAAGCCACCGAGAAGCGCGGCGCCGATGGCTACAGGCAGCAAGACTGCAGAGTTGACGAACCCGCCATGACTGCCGGCCTGGGAGAGCCCGTAGATCATGGCGGCGAGGCCGGGCGACAGCAGGGCCAATCCAACCACGTCGAGGTAGGAACTCTTCTTGGGAGAGGTTGGCGCCAGGCCACGCCACGCCAGCACCAGGCCGGCCACGCAGAGCGGGATGTTGACCCAGAAGATCCAGCGCCACGAGAGCTGGCTCAGGATCAGGCCGCCCAGGACCGGACCGAGGATCGGCCCGAGCAGAGCCGGAAGGCTGATCAGGGACATCATCCGCCCGAGGTTGCGTTGGCCTGCGGCATTGACCAGGAGGGTCTGTAGGACGGGCAGCATCAGGCCACCGCCGATGCCCTGCAGCACCCGGAAAGCGATGAGGGCCTCGATGTTCCAGGCCAGGCTCGAGAGCATCGACCCGATCGCGAAGAGGGCGAGAGCGCCCATCCAGGTCTGCTTGGCGCCGAAGCGATCCATGGCCCAGCCGCTGACCGGGACCACCATGGCGAGCGCCAGCACGTAGGCGCTGATGACCCACTGGGTCGTCGACACCGACGCGTTCAGCTCTCGCGACAGCGTGTCGATCGCCACATTGACGATCGTCGTGTCGAACATGACCGCCATCGCCCCGGTGAGCAGGATTAGCGCAAGCTTCAGGAACGCCGGGTCGAGCCCCTCGTCCCTGGTTGGCTCTTTCATTTCTGGGCCTCACGTAGTGGGTCTTTACTTGCCGACCGGTTAGTGACAAGATGTTGTCGCGAAGATACGCCGTGACTAACCTGCCGTCAAGTAAGTTATCCACGAGACCGGTCCGGAGGATCGAAAAGGTGAGCCCCCGCCAAGTAGATACGCGCCAGCGCGCCCTAGATGTCGCCCTCGAGCTCTTCGCCGAGCAGGGCTATGAGAAGACCTCGCTGCGGGAGATCGCCGAGCGGCTCGACGTCACCAAGGCCGCGCTCTACTACCACTTCGCGTCCAAAGAGGCGCTCCTGGCCGGGATCGTCGACAGCCTGGTCGAGCCCGCAGACGAACTCGTGGCCTGGAGCCAGACGCAGCCGCGCACGACCGAATTCCGCCAGGAGTACTTGCGTCGGCTCGCTGAGCTACTCCAGGGGCAGTTGAGCCGCTGGATCAGCTTTGTGCAGCAGAACCAGCCGGTCCTGCGTGATCACACTGATGCTGCGCAGAAGATGCAGCGCCGCTTGTTCCTGCTAGTCGCGCCGATCATCGAACCCGAGGCCGTTCTCCAAGACCAGCTGCGCTCGCTCCTCGGTCTGCTCGCCGTCTACCTTGGGAATCTCGCTCCTGCTTCGGCGATGCTCCGATCACTTGGCTTCGAAGCTACGCCCGAGGAGCTGACCGCAGCTGCCATGGATGTCGCTCTCGAGCTCGTGGGGGAGCGAACTTCCCGACGGTCCTGAAAGCGAAAGCCGGTCTTGGCCGGCAGCACGAGCAAGAGGCCCTCTTGCGACCGCCGCACGGCGTACGAGACCACCAACGGGAATTCAGGTTGGGTTACCCGGAGGCTGCTCTTCGACGTGGTCGGCTGCCGACGCAGGCGACGGCGAGCGCCCAGGCTGAGCGGCGTCCGATGCCGGCAGGGCGCGGATTGTATCGCCGCCGGTCCCGTTCAAGGTCCGGCTGTCGAGGTTGTCGAAGGCAGCGAGGGTCGGTGCCGCCAGGTGGGCCGCGCGCGTGACATCGGCCCGCACCGCGCGTTCGAGGGCGGCGAGGGATGACACCCTCTGAACCTGCGTGTAGGTGGCAAGTGCCCAGACGCGCGCGAGTCCGGCGATGACGATCGCGGTGAGCTCCACTTCGGGATCGTCAGACTCCCGACCGATCCGTTCGGCCAGTGATGCGCCGACTGTCGCGGTGAAGCGTTCGAGTTCGACGTACGGCGCCGCACGAAGGGTCGGCGAGCTTTCCGCGACCTCGCAGAAGCGGCGGAATAGGCGCAGGGAATGTGCTTCATCCATGCCATCCCACCGGTCCAGCGGGATGCCGCCGAAAAGAGTGTTTACGACGACATCGCTGAGGAGTTCACGCCCACGATGCCGGACCGCGTCGGCAAGCGCCTCGGCGTGGGACTCGGAGCGATCGAAGAACATCGATTCCTTGGTCGGAAAGTAGTTGAAGACGGTCTGTTCGGATACTTCACTTGCCTCGGCGATCCGGGCAACCGTCACGTTGTCGAATCCCTCCGCGAGGAACAGCGCCGTCGCCACGTTGGAGATTCGCTGGCGAGCGCGATGCTTCTTGCGCTCACGCAAGCCGACTGACGCCACGGATTCCTCGCCCGCGTGCGCCGCCTCGAGGGTCTCCAGGATCGCCTCGACGCTGAGGTCGTTTTCGTCGCTCGTCATCATCCGTAAGGAGTGTAGACCTAAACATGTAGTTACGCTATTCTTTGGGCCACACTAAGATTGGAGTAAACACATGACAGACGACACGCCGGCATCCGCACCGCCCGCGCCGAATGCGCTGCTTGCCGTGGATGCCCATGGGCTCGTGAAGACCTTTGGCACGAATCGTGCCGTCGACGGCATCGACCTCGCGGTGCGTGAAGGCGAGATCCTCGGCGTGCTCGGACCAAACGGCGCGGGCAAAACCACGATGCTGCAGATGCTGGCCACCCTGCTGCCGATTGACAGTGGGAGCGCCAAGATCTTCGGCTATGACGTTCGCCGCCAGCCGCACCAAGTGCGGCAGTTGATCGGCGTGACCGGCCAGTACGCCTCGGTGGATGAGCTCCTCACCGGTCGCGAGAACCTGTGGCTATTCGGCCGGTTGCAGGGCCTCTCATCGAAACAGGCACATAACGCGGCCGACGACCTGCTGGCGAAGTTCGACTTGATCGACGCGGGCAACCGGGGCCTCGCGCAATACTCGGGTGGTATGCGACGCCGACTTGACCTGGCCGCCAGCCTCATCACCAAGCCCGCGCTTATCTTTCTCGACGAACCGACCACCGGGCTCGACCCTCGAACCCGGGGTCAGATGTGGGAGACGATCCGGGGCCTGGTCGCAGATGGCTGCACCATCCTGCTGACCACCCAATACCTCGACGAGGCAGACGAACTCGCCGACCGGATCGCCGTAATCGACCGCGGTCGCAAGGTCGCCGAAGGGACGCCAGAGGAGCTGAAGGCCCAGGTCGGCGGTTCGATCATCCGGGTCCAGCTCGCCGAGGGCGCGGATGCGAGCGCGGCCGCGGCGCTTGCGGAGGGGGTTGCGCGCCATAGACCGATCCTCACCCCGACTGGAACTGGCTTCAGTGTCTCGCTGGCCAATGCCAACCAGGCGGCCGACATCCTGATCGCCTTGCGCAACAACGACATCGACATCGAAGACGCCGCTATCGAACAACCGAGCTTGGACGAGGTCTTCATGGCCCTCACCGGCAACGCCGGCGTCACTACTGCGACCGGAACGGAAATGAGCGAAGCATGACCGCCATCACGAACCCGGCCCGCGCATCGCGGCGCCCGGCAGACCGCACCATCCGCTCGTCGGTGCCGATCCGCGACATCCTCGTCCAGACCACGGCGTTTGCCTGGCGAGCGCTCCTCAAGATGCGGCGGAACCCGGAGCAGCTCGCCGACGTGACCCTGATGCCGCTGCTGCTCACCCTGCTATTCGGATTCATGTTCGGTGGCGCCGTGGCGGGCGGCATGGTGGGCTATCTGCCAACGCTGATCCCAGGAATCATCGCCTACAGCGCCGTCACTGCCTGCGTGGCTGCTGGGGCCCAGCTCCGCGAGGACGTGGACAAGGGCGTCTTCGACCGGTTCCGGTCGCTCCCCATCGCCAGGATCGCGCCCCTTGCAGGCCCGATGATGGCCGACCTGACCCGCTACGCCCTTGCCGCGAGCCTCAGCCTGACCATGGGCATCATCATGGGCTACCGCCCTGGCGGCGGCGTGCCCGGCGTCATCGCCGGTGTGCTCCTGGCCATGGTCACCGGGTGGTCACTAGCGTGGATCTTCATGTACATCGGCACGATCGCCAAGAGCGCACAGTCCGTGCAGTCGTTGTCGATCATGGTCCTGCTCCCAATAACGTTCGTATCCAACGCGTTTGTCCCCGCCGACACACTCCCGGACTGGCTCAAGACCCTGGTCGGACTAAACCCCGTCTCGCATGTCGTCACCGCCCTGCGTGACCTGTTGAACGACGGGGCGGTCACCCCCGCGGTCGGGTATGCGCTGCTCGGCTGTGTTGTCGTCGTCGCAATCTTCGTGCCGCTGACCGTCCGCTCTTACTCCAAGAAGGTCTAGACCAAAGGCCCTCACCTCAGACGCTCGATGCTGAGCAACGTCTCGCCGAGTCGGTCGACAGCGAACGATGGAGCGGTCGAGTACTTACAGGCGCGGTCAAGTCCCAGGACGTGTGTAACAACGTCACCTCGCGCCTGATCGTCTAGCTCGCCATCAACAACGCAGGCTCCACCTCCTTGTGCTCGGTGACGGCATCGATGAGGGCCATGGTCTCGGGGCTGAAGTAGCGGCGGCCGTCCTGCCACTCGTCGTCCTGTTCGGCGAGGATCATGCCCACGAGACGGATGACGCTGGCTCGGTTGGGGAAGATACCCACGACGGCGGTGCGGCGCTTGATCTCCTTGTTGAGCCGCTCGAGTGGATTGGTGCTCCGGATCTGACGCCTGTGGGTCTCGGGGAACGCGAAATGGGCAAGGATGTCGGGCTCGGCGTCGTGCAGGAGTCTGGCAACCGCCGGGAACTTGGCCTGCAACCCTTCGGCTATGTGTCCGAGCTGGTCGTGGGCGGCTGCTTCGTCGGGCTGCTCGAATACGGCTCGCACCGCCGAGGCGATCATGCCCCGGGCCGATCTGGGCACGAGATCCTGGGCATTGCGAGAGAAGTGCACTCGACAGCGCTGCCAGCCTGAACCAAGGAGTTGTTCGCGGATGGCCTTGACCAATCCCGCGTGATCGTCGCTGATCACTAGGCGCACGCCGTGGAGGCCACGGCCGCTCGGGAAGTAGTTGCCGTCGCGGACGCGCGGGATGGCCAGATCGATCGTGCCAACGCGGGTGTCCCAGCGCCGTTCTCGATAGCCGTTGCGGGAGGTGAGGCGGCGGTCAGGTGCTCGTTCGCCCTTGGGCACGCCGGTAAGTTCGGTTACTTCGGCTTCCATCACCCCTTGCGCGAGCAGATGCACTGCCTCACGCAGGAAGTCGCCGTCGCCTTCTTCGATCGCCTTGCGAACGCCTTCGAGCAAAGCCATGCTGTCGTCGGCCATCGTGGTGTCCCTTTCGTCGTCGGTTCTCTACTTCCAACGACGCGAGGATGACGCGGTGGCCGATTTCGTTCACGGCCTGACCGCTGCTGTTACACCAAGTGTGGGGACACGACCCGCGGAGGACAGATGAGCACTGAGCGCAGTCTCGAGATCATAGGGATCTCGAGACGATACGGGGAGACAATCGCCGTACAAGACCTGAGCTTCGACGTCCATGCCGGCGAGTTGTTCGGCTTCGTTGGGCGCAACGGCGCGGGCAAAACCACAACGATGCGGATTGTGCTCGGCGTCCTCGCTCCCGATGCCGGGGAGGTGCGATGGGATGGAAGGCCGCTCGACCTTTCGGCGCGCCGGCGGATCGGCTACATGCCCGAGGAACGCGGGCTATACCCGAAGATGCGACTCTCCGATCAGCTGTCATACCTCGGCGAGCTTCACGGCATGAGCGGCTCGGAGGCCCGGGCCTCGGCCGTGCGCTGGCTGGAGCGCTTCGGCCTGAAGGACAGAGCAAACGACGATCTCCAGGCGCTCAGCCTCGGCAACCAGCAACGTGTCCAGCTGGCCGCCGCGCTGGTCTTCGGGCCGGACGTCCTCGTGCTCGACGAGCCGTTCGCCGGGCTGGACCCGATTGCCGTCGACGTCATGAGCGCCGTACTCAGAGAACAGGCCGGCGCAGGAGTTCCGGTCATCTTCTCCAGCCACGAACTCGAGCTCGTGGAGCGAGTGTGCGACCGGGTGGGCATCATCGAGCGAGGCAAGATGGTGGCCATCGGCACGGTTGCTGAGTTGCGGGCCGGCGGGCGTGAACGTCGCTGGATCGATGTCCCAGGGGCCCCTGCCGACTGGCAAGCAGAAGTGCCCGGCGTCCGGCTCGTGCAGGCCGACGGCACGCGGCGGCTCTTCGAGTTGGATCCGGGCGTCGATGATCAGGCGCTGCTCCAGGCGGGGCTGGACACGGGACCGGTGCGTGAGTTCGAGCGCGTCGAGCCCACCCTCGGCGAGATCTTCCGGACGGTCCTCGAGGAGGCAGCGGCATGAACGCCCGGTTCTTGCGTCTGGGCGGGACGCGCGGGCTGCCGACCGTCCTCCTCGTCGCCCGCCGCGAGGTCCGCATGCGTCTGCGCTCGCGCGTCTTCGCTGGCGGCACCATCGTGACGGCCGCCCTCGTAGTGGTCGGCATCATTGCGGCGTCGCTGCTCGCCGGCAAGACTAGCCCGGTGCGGGTGGGCTTCAGCGGCGGATCGCAGACGCTCGAGCGGACGTTTACTGGGTCGGCCGCGGCCCTGGGTGCGCAGGTGACGGTCAGCGACATCGCCGACGTCACCGCCGGCAAGGCGCAGATAACGGAGGGCAGGCTCGACGTGCTCGTGACCGGGACCTCGACCGCGCCAACGGCCGTGGCGAAGGATGCGGTCCCGTCGAACGTCGAGTCCGCCCTCTCCCTGGCCGCCGAGGCCGCACGCCTTTCCGACGCCGGCCTCACACCGGCTTCTGTCAAGTCGGCCATGGCCCTGGTCCCGATCCAGCTTCTGGCGCCCCCAAAGACCAAGGACAACGAGAACCTGTTCGCCGGCCTGGCCGTCGGCATCCTGCTCTTCATCGCGCTCGGCCAGTACGGGAACATGGTGGCTCAGAGCGTGGTCGAGGAGAAGGCGACCCGGATCATGGAGATCCTGCTCGCCACGATCCGGCCGAGCCGCCTGCTCGCGGGCAAGGTCATCGGGATCGGCCTCGTCGGTCTCCTGCAGCTCACGATCGTGGGCGCGGCCGCGCTCGTCGCGGTCCACGTGACCAACGTCGCCGCGATCCCGGCCTTCGGGGTGGCGGCGATCCTCGGCGATATCTTCTGGTTCCTGCTCGGCTTCCTCTTCTACGCCACCGCCTACGCCGCGGTCGCCTCCCTCGTCTCGCGCCAGGAGGAGGTCCAGAGTGCCGTCGCCCCGATCGGGATCCTCCAGATCGCGGGGTACCTGCTCGTGTATGCCGCGCTGCCGAATCCGAGTGGCCCCCTGGCTACGGTGTGCTCGCTGCTTCCGCCGTTCGCCCCCTACCTCATGGCGGTGCGGATGGCGAGCAGCGACGTGCCGTTCTGGCAGGTCGGCCTGGCAGTAGCGCTGATCGTCGTATCCATCGGCGGCCTGACCTGGCTCGCCGGCCGCATGTACACAAACGCAGCCATGCGCATCGGGGCGCGGGTGCGGTTCATGGATGCGTTCCGTGGGTAACGCTCGCAGCCAGGTCCAGTACGTTCAGGCCGCTTAGGCCACAGAAACAGGAGGAATAAGATGCCGTCTCGTGTGAAAGCCCATCCATTCTTGACCCTGCTGGCGGCTGTTTCCGCGATCCTCATCGTGGTCGGCCGGGTCAACCACGACCAATCGTGGGGCACCTGGATATTTGTTGCCGGAATCGCGGTCCTCGTGGTTGCAGGCGCCCTCTTCGTCATCCCGACAAAGAAGTGATCGGACCGACCTCGTTTCGGGTCGGGGAGAGCCCTGTGCGCTTCCAGCGGGGCGGCACCATGGCGTGCCGCCATCCTCTGGTGGGCGACTTTACGTGGATCTCTCGAATCCCATTGGCGCTTGAGTGCGAGGTGGTTGGCACGGTTCGGTGGCTGGAGCTTGCCCAGTAAGCCCGCAGACTTTTGCCTGGTCAGATCGGCCTGGTCCGACCTACTGATAGTGCGTCCACATTCGGAGCACTTTCACGGTCTTGGCGTCGGCGAGAACTTGGTAGACCAGGCAGTGCTGAATGCTGATGCGCCGAGAATACGCGCCGGACAGGTCGCCGACGAGCTGTCCGAAGGGGGGCGGCGTCTGGTAGGGGTTCTCGCCGAGCACCGCCAGCAGGAGTTGAGCCTGGTGCTTCAGGCCGGCTGCGGCCAGCTTCCCAGCGTCCTTCTGGGCCTGCTTCGTGTCGATGGTGCGTCAAGCGTCTCTCCTCTTAGACTTGGTGGCATGGAAGCGGTCAGAGTGGTGGTCAACGACCTGATGCAGCAAGGCTACGTTTACTACCGGACCGAGCCCATCGGTGGGAAGTTCGACCCCGAGTTCCTTCCAGAGTTGTCGCCCTCCCAGATGCTCGCTCTGGGCGTCTTCGGCGGGAAGTACATGACCGATTGCCGAGACGAGTTCCCGGCCGAATGGTTCGCGACAGCCAAGCTCAGCCCGACTCAACGCGACCCAGCCGTCAACTTCTTCGGCGTCGAGGCCTCCAAGTCGCTCGCGTATTGGCGGGCAAAGGGCTGGATCCATCCAGAGGACCCGCGGGGCTGGTTCCAGTGGTACTGCCGGTATCACATGGGCCGACGTTGTCCCGACGACACCCGCCAGATCAGGCGCTGGAAGGCGATGTCCCGCCATGTTGCGCAGCTGCGCAAGCATTGCCTTCCGGGCGATGTCGGATGTCGTAGTCGCCAAAGGCAGGCGTTACTCCAGTGGGCCTACGACAGCCGCTGCATCTAGACGACCCAACCGGCCTCCGAACGGTCCTGCCGATGGCCGTCGGCGCAATGGCGTGCGTGCCTCGACGATCATCATTGCGGCGAATGTGCAGTTCCTCCTGCGGCTCCACCTTGCACCCTCGCCCAGCTGATAGAACGCCGTCTAGGCTTTGCGGCCAACGATTCCCAAGTAGTGTGGGGCAGGTCTATCACGCCGCCTTCTATGCTGAATCTGGGCAAGCCCAGCCCGACGCGAGCGCGGTCAGCGTTGTATGGGATCGGGTGACCCGGATAGCTCCACAACCGCGTCCCACAACCGATGCCGGTCCGCTGCCGTGAGCCTGGTGGCCGGGATGCGGTCGAAAGGTCGCGGCCGCCGGTCGAGGTAGAGTTTGCCGCCTCCTGCACCGGGGCGCGTCGCCAGCCAGACGATCGTGTCTGCCCCTTCGGCCGGGGTGCGCAGCAGCAGCCGCATGCGCCGGTAGAAGCCCGGAAGGGCCTCCGCCAGTCCCGGAGTGTCTGCCCAGCCCGGATGCATGGCGTTGATGCTGATGCCAATCCCGGCCTCGGCCCGCTGCCGGTCCCATTCTCTCATCAGCGCCACCTGGATCCGCTTGGCTCGTGCATAGGCTTGGGGCCCGGACCACGGCTCGCACTCATACTGCAAGTCGTCGAGGCGAACGGGCTGGGTGTACATGCCGCCCGAGGTCACTGCGACGATACGCGACCCCGGTGTGCGGGCCATCAGCGGCAGCAGCGCAGCCTCGAGCGCGAACGGGCCCACAACGAGAGTCGCGAGTGTCGCCTCGATGCCGTCCGGGCCGATTGTCCGTTCCGGGAATATGGCCCCGGCGTTGTCGATGAGCACGTCGAGGCGCGGTTCGGTGGCGAGAACCCGGCTCGCGGCCGCCCTCACCGAGTTCAGTGAGCCCATGTCGGCCGTCACTACGGGGAAGCGGTCTTCGCCGTGCTCGCGGATGAGCGAATTTCGAAGCGCGACCAGCCGTTCCGGGCTTCGACCCACGAGGACCAAGCGAGCTCCGAGCGCCGCGAAGGCTTCGGTCGCGGCTCGACCAAGCCCGGAGGTTGGGCCGGTAACCAGGACAGTCCGGCCTGCCATGGAATTCGACGCGGGCGAATCCCATCCAAACAGCCGCCGCCGGAGAACTAGTCCTGGGCGACCGAAGCTGCCGACGACCGTCAGCTCGAGCGTCCAGTCGAGAAGGTTCCTCAGATCCAATTCACACCTGGTAGTGGCCGGGCCCTGGAGGGACCGGCGGGAGATGTTCGATGACAAGTCTTCATGAAGAGATCGAAACTCCGCTGTCGCTGGATGTTGCATTTCCGTTTGTCGCGGATTTCGCGAACTCGAGCCGGTGGGACCCGGGCGTCAAGTCGTCCGAGCGCCTGGACTCGGGGCCGCTCGCGGTCGGCGCGCGCTACGCGCTCGTGGTTCGGATGGGTGGTCGGTTCGCCCCAATGGAATACCGGGTCTCGGCGCTGGAGCCTATGCGCCGTGTCGTGCTCACTGGTTCTGGCTCGGGAGTCTCGGCGGTCGACGAGATTCGGTTCGAGCGATCGGGGACGGGCACCCACATCGACTACACGGCTGACATTCGGCTTGGCGGCCTGCTGAGGTTGGTCCAGCCATTCCTGGGCGGCGCGTTCCGCAAGATCGCGAAGGACGCGCTCGCTGGGATGGAGAGAACGCTGAACGAGATGTCGGCGAGAGACACGGCGACCCCAGAGCGGGCAGTTGCCCCGGCGGCGGCGCCCCGCTTCCCGGGCGCGTAAATTCCGGCCGCCACTGCCCCCATCCGTTTTCGCATTCGCTTCGAACAGTGGGCGATGGACAGAATGAAGGTTGCCGTAGTCGGTTCCGGGATCAGCGGCCTGACCGCTGCGTACGTGCTGAACGGCGAGCACGACGTCCGGTTGTTCGAGCGAGAGCCCACCGCTGGCGGGCATGCCGCCACCGTCTCGATCCAGACTGATCGCGGACGCGTGGCGGTGGACACCGGCTTCATCGTCTACAACGAGAAGACGTATCCGCTCTTCACGCGGCTTCTGGCCGAACTGGGCGTCGAGACGCAGCCCAGCGACATGTCCTTCAGCTGCACCTGCGGCGCCTGCGGCATCGAATTCAGCAGCCGCGGGGCAGGCGGTTGGTTCCCCCGGCCAGAAACGGTCCTTCGGCCTTCGCACTGGAACATGATCCGCGAGGTCCTGCGCTTCTACAGCGATGCCCGTCGGCGCCTGGACTCGGGATCCAATACGCGCGACACACTTGGCGACTTTCTGGACCGCGGCCGCTACGGCTCGGCCTTCCGGAACCACTTCCTCGTCCCGGTGACCTCGGCGGTCTGGTCCACGGCAGCGGATCGCATCCTTGACTTCCCGGTCGATTACCTGCTCCATTTCCTGGACAACCACGGCCTCATCGGCTATCCGAGCAAGGTCAAGTGGCGAGTTGTGAAGGGCGGCTCGAACGAATACGTGAAGAAGATCCTGGCCACGCTGCCGGAAGGCGCGGTACGCCTCGATAGCGGTGTTGTGTCGGTGGCGCGGGACGACACCAGCGCCACAGTAACCACGGCTGATGGGACCGCGGAGCGGTTCGATGCCGTGGTGATGGCCACTCACGCCGACGATGCCCTGGCCCTGTTGCGCGACGCCGACCTCGCGGAACGCAACGCGCTGTCGGGCTTCGACTACTCGCGCAACATGGTCGTACTCCACACCGACGAGGAGGTCATGCCAAAAGCGCAGCGGGCGTGGGCCAGCTGGAACGTGGACGTTGCCGACTGCCGCCGCCCGGGCGGCGAAGTGACCATGACGTATCACATGAACCGGCTGCAGTCGCTGCCCGGACCCGAGCAGTACTTCGTGTCATTGAACCCGGGGAGGGAGATCGAGGCCGACCGAGTGATCGTCGCCCGTGAATTCAGCCATCCCATATACACGTTTCGGACTGTCGAGGCCCAGAAGGACCTGCGCTCCGTCCAGGGACGGAACCGGACCTGGTACGCGGGCGCGCATCTCGGCTACGGTTTCCACGAGGATGGCTGCCGCTCCGGCCACGAGGCCGCGGCGATGTTGTCGGCCTCGACCGAGGAGTTGGCGGCATGAGGTCGCACCTGCTGATGGGCAAATTGCGGCACCACCGCTCGAGTCCTTTCGTTTACGAGCTCGAACACGACGTCTGGTACTTCGCCCTCGACCTGGACGAGATCGACGAGGTGGCCACGAAGCTCAGGCTGGTCAGCCGCAACCGGCGCAACGTCCTGACCTTCCGCGACGACGACCACATGATCCCCCCGGCCGGATCGCTCGCCGAATCGGTGCGGGCGCACCTTTCGAGCAACGGTGTCGACCCGGCGGACTGGCGCATCCTCCTCGTGACGAATCTGCGGATCCTGGGCCACATTTTCAACCCCGCCAGCTTCTACCTGTGCCGCGACGCTGCAGGTGAGCTTCGGGTCGTGATCGTCGAAGTGAACAACACCCACGGCGAGCGGCGGCTGTATACGCTATGGCCGGAGCGACGAGGCGACGAGCACATGGCCTCGATGGAGAAGGATTTCTACGTGTCACCCTTCATCGACATGGATGCGGGCTACACGGTCCGGACGTGGGATCGCCCGAAGGAGCTGCGGATCGCGATCAACGAGACCGAACACGGATCGCCCGTGTTGACGGCCAGCGTGGTCCTCCGGCGCCTCCCGGCGACCAATCGGGTCGTGGGCCGGCTTCTCGTCCGCTATCCATTCGTGTCCCTCAAGACAATCGGCGCGATCTACTGGCACGCCCTGCGCCTGTGGCTCAAGGGCGCGGCCTTCCACCGCCACGGGGCGGCGAGGGTCCACGCGACGAGTGCAGGCTCCCTGCCACCCGGATCGGAGACGACTCGATGAGTGCCCGAATTGCTGAGACTCCACGATTCTCCGAACGGCCCGGCCGGGGCCGGCTGCCCGTGCTCGAAGCGGCGGCCTGGCGAGCGGCTCTGACGATGGCCTCGCGCATCTGGATCGGCTGCCTGACGGTTGTCGAACCGGACGGCCGGCGCCTCGTGTATGGCGACGAATCCTCAAATCTCAAGGCCCAGATACGGGTCCACGACAGGGCGGCCGCCCGGCGGATCACCCTGCACGGCGACACCGGTGCCGGAGAGGCTTACATGGACGGGCAGTGGTCGAGTCCGGACCTCGCCGCCCTGCTCTCGCTGGCCGCGCTCAACTTCGAATCAATGGATCTGGCGGGCGGTCCGTTGCATCGCATCACGCAGCTGCCGCGGACTCTCCTGCATCGATCGCGGCGCAACACCGTCTCGGGCAGCCGCCGAAACATCGCCGCCCACTACGATCTCGGCAACGACTTCTACCGCCTGTTCCTCGACGAGACCATGACTTACTCATCCGCCGTGTTCGAGTCGCCGGATCAGTCGCTCGCCGACGCCCAGCGGAACAAGTACCGCCTCATCGCCGAAGGCGCCGGCTTGCGATCCGGAATGCACGTCCTGGAAATCGGCTCGGGTTGGGGTGGCTTCGCAATCTATGCCGCGGGCGAGCTCGGCTGCCGCGTGACGTCGGTCACCATCTCGAAGGCCCAGCAGGAACTCGCGGTCCAGCGGGTCCAAGCCGCCGGGCTGCAGGATCTGGTGGACATCCAGCTGCGCGACTACCGCGACATCGAAGGAACCTACGACGCCATCGTGTCAATCGAGATGCTCGAGGCCGTGGGCGCCGAGTACTACGAGGCGTTCTTTGGGGCCTGCGATCGAGCGCTGAAGCCGGGCGGCCGACTGAGCCTGCAGACGATCGCCTTTCCGGACGTCGCCTACGAGCGGCAGCGGCGAGGGGCGAACTGGATCCAGCTCTACATATTCCCGGGCGGCCTGCTGCCGTCCCTGTCAGTCATAGAGAGGTCGCTCCATCGAACCAGGCTGCTGGTCTCCGGCGTGACCGACATCGCGCCGGACTACGTCCGCACCCTGCAAGAGTGGCGGAGCCGCTTCATGGGGAACCTCGAAGCGGTCCGGGCACAGGGCTTCGATGAGCGTTTCATCAGGATGTGGGAGTACTACCTGGCGGTCAGCGAAGCCGGCTTCGCCACCGGCCTGACGCAGGACTTCCAGGTCGTCCTGGAGAAGAAGCGCGGCGTCTCAGCCTGACCGCCGGATAGCCGTTTTCGTCGCCGGTCAGGGGCGGTCGGCGTCGCCGGCAGTCATGTCTAGCGAGCGGGCGAACTGCTGCGCGTCGGCCAGCGAGTGGCAGACCAGGCTCGCCCCGGCGAGCTCCCCGATCTCGGCAACCCCGTGCCCGCCTACGATGAGCGGTAGTTCGGCCGCGCTCTCTCCTTGGGCTCTTATGGCGACGACGGCCCGGCTCAGCGCTTCCACCCGACCGGCGGTTCCGATGGACAGGGCCACGAGATCCACATCCCTGGCCGAAATGAAGCTCACCA
Source organism: Chloroflexota bacterium (assembly GCA_043739665.1). Classification (GTDB taxonomy): domain Bacteria; phylum Chloroflexota; class Limnocylindria; order Limnocylindrales; family CSP1-4; genus Fen-1039. The sequence continues at coordinate 3,551 of JAYUDR010000275.1, read as the reverse complement.
GGTCGTCGGCTGGGACGTTGGCACCGAGGTTCTCGACGTGCCAGCCATCGTCCTCGAGGACCTGAGCCAGGCAGACCAAGCCGGCGACATGCTGTTCCATATCCGGCGCGGCCAGGACGGCCGTGGGTCCTATACGCGCCTCGGGGTTGTCGGGTCGCCGGACGCGCGACAGTGCCCGGTTGAGCGCCACGCTGGCCAGGTGTTCGACCGATATCGACCACTGGCCTTCCTGCCAGCGGGTGCCCACAAGCTCCATCGCCGGTCGCACTACCTCGTCGTAGACCTCGGCCCGGGAACGTTCGGCGAGGGCCTGGCTCATGACCCAGGCCGCCATGTCGTCGTCGCCGTCGGCCAGGAGGGAGGCCAGAAACTCGGGCGCCGCGATGTCGCCGTCCGGCGGGAAGTTGTCCGGAACCGGGGGTAGCTCCGGCATCGGCGAGTCATTCACTATCGGGATCCTCCTGTCGCTGCCGTGAGCCCGGCATCGACGGGCGCCGTCAGTAACCACGCTGCTTTCAATGCCTGTTCGATGATCGAGCTAAACCGGATTGCGCATCGAGCCAAACCGGATTGTGTTCGACCGCTCGAGCTCCCCGATGCTCGCACGCCTGGGATGCCGCGCGACTTGCCGTTGTCTTCGGGCCAGTCGCCTTCCGGCTCGGCCTCACCTAGATCCGTTTCCAGGGATGCCCGGAGTCTGAGCAATGCCGTCCGGATACGTGTCTTCGCCGTCCCAAGCGGGACCCCCTCGCGCTCGGCGACCTCCACGTGGGTCAGTCCTTTGATGAAGGCGAGGCTCAGCGCCCGTCGCTGATCCTCGGGGAGGCGGCTTATCGCGTCGTTCAGTCGCTCGCGGCGAAGCCCTCGCCAGACTTCGTTGTGGACGTCGTCTGGGGCCTCGTACAGTTCGAGGTCCGCCTCGGCCGTATGGCGCTTGGCGGCCGCCTCGCGGCGCACGGCGTCGATTGCCTTGTAACGGGCCAGCGTGAACAGCCACGGTCCCAGGGAGCCGCGGGCGGGGTCGAACCTGAGCGGGTCCTGCCACACGGCCATGAAGGCGTCCTGTACCGCCTCCTGGGAAAGGCGCTCGGAGCGGGTTACCCGCATGGCAACGGAGTACATGCCCGGCGCGAAGCGCTCATGGAGGGTCTCGATGGCGTGTTGGTCGCCGGCAGATATCCGCGCCAGCAGTTCCGTGTTCTCCACCATCGCCTCGCAGCCGGCGGCAGTGTATGGGTCCGCCGTATCACGATCGAGTATATCGGGCAGGCGAGTACGGCCGAAGGTCCGTCTCCGGCCGCGGGACGAAGCCGACAGGGGAGGCGTTCCAATTCGCCACAATCCAAATGCACTGATCTCTCGAACTGGGAGTAACCAACCCACTGAGGAGCAGGCATGGACCAACATCAATCGCCCGGCATCGTCGTTGACGACCTGGTTAAGCGATACGCTCCCGGCTCTCCGCCGGCAGTGGACGGCCTCTCATTCGAGGTTCGGCCGGGCGAGATCTACGGCTTTCTGGGCCCCAACGGTTCCGGCAAGTCGACTACGATCGGCGTCCTGGCAACGCTGCTCCTGCCCACTTCCGGGACGGTGCATGTTGCCGGCTTTGACGTCGTCGGCCAGGCCGTCGCCGTTCGACGCCGAATCGGAGTGGCCCTCCAGGAGACCGGCGTCGACTTTGCCGCCACCGGACCCGACCTGATCGCCAGGCACGCCCGGCTTCTCGGGATCTCCCGACCGGAGGCCGGACGGAGGGCCGACGAGCTGCTGCGGGAGAAGCGGCCCTGGTGCTCGGGGTCGGCATGCTCCTCGGGGCGACCTCTGCCACCGGCCTGCCCGGCCTGCCCGGCCGGAACCCGGGGCAGCTGGCGTCCGGTTTCGTGGTGATCGGCGGATTGTGCGTCGCGGCTACTCTCTGGGCGACGCGCGTCGCACGCCGAACGACAAGCCGACGATGACCGGTCGCAGTCGTCCAATGCGCCTCCTGATCGTGGGTGCCAGTGGCTACATCGGCGGGCGATTAGTACCGCTCCTGTCGCGCAGGGGTGAAGACCTCACCCTCGCCGGCCGCGATTCCCAATCTCTGGCTGACCGCTTCCCCGGGATCAGGGTCCTGCGGGCCGATCTGCTCGATCCCAGCAGTCTCACCCCGGCGATGGAGGGGATCGACGTCGCCTACTACCTCGCCCACTCCATGGGCGGCGGCGAGGCCGGGTTTGCCGAACGCGACTTGCAGGCGGCGCGCTCGTTTGCCTCAGCCGCGGCCAATGCCGGCGTCGCCCGCATCGTCTTCCTCGGCGGGCTCGGAGAGGATTCGAGAGAGCTCTCCCACCACCTGTCGAGCCGCCACGAGGTCGGCGCGGAACTGGCCCGCCACGGCGTCCCTGTCACCGAGTTTCGGGCCGCGGTCGTCATCGGCTCGGGGAGCGCGTCGTTCGAGATCCTTCGCCACCTGACGGAGCGACTGCCCGTGATGATCACGCCGCGCTGGGTCTCCACTCGTTGCCAGCCGATCGGGATTCGCGACGTCCTCGCCTACCTGGTCGCGGCGCTGGATCACCCCGAAATCACTGGCGTGGTCGAGATCGGCGGACCAGACGTCCTCTCGTACGGGCAGATGATGATGCGGTATGCGCACCTGCGCGGGCTGCGGCGCCTGATGATCCCGGTCCCGGTGCTCACGCCCAGACTCAGCTCGTACTGGGTCAACCTGATCTCGCCCGTTCCCGCGAACATCGCACGACCGCTGATCGAAGGCCTGCGCAACGAGGTCGTCGTTCGTAACTCGGAACCGGCTCGAGCATTCGAAGTTACCCCGGCTACCTACGACGAGACGCTGGCGCTGGCGATCCAGAGATCCGGCGGTGACGAGGTGGAGTCCACATGGTTCGACGCACTCCGCTCTGCCAACCGAGAGGGTCTGGCATCGGTGAAGTCGGCGGAGGGCATTATCATCGACCGTCGGGTGCGCCGGGTTGCCGCGCCGCCCGAGCACGTATTCGCAGCCGTCGAGAGGGTCGGCGGCGCGGCTGGCTGGCCGTATGCCAACTTCCTGTGGCGCGTTCGTGGACTCCTCGATCGGATCGTCGGGGGCGTTGGGATGCGCCTGGGGCGGCGCCATCCGGAGCGGCTGCGGGTTGGAGACGCGCTCGACTTCTGGCGCGTCGAGGAGATTCGGCGGCCGACGCTGCTGCGCCTGCGGGCCGAGATGAAGGTTCCCGGGAGGGCGTGGCTCCAGTACGAGGTCGCGCCCGATGGCACCGGCAGCCGGCTGATCCAGACGGCCTTCTTCGAACCGAAGGGTGTGCCCGGCCTGGCCTACTGGTACTTGCTCTACCCGGCCCACGCTGCGATCTTTCACGGCACCGTCAGGGTGCTTGCAGAACGGGCCTCCCTCGCGACATGATCCGGTGGTAAGACCGGCCCTGCCGACTCGCCCCCAGGCCGCTCGAAGTCGCCTACCTCGTCGTCCCATACTCGGTGGCCGCCATCCTCTTCATCGGATGCGGTCAGGTGGCGCTGCTCTCCGTCTGGCGGCTGCTTTCCAT
>JAYUDR010000274.1:0-3215 GCA_043739665.1 Chloroflexota bacterium | reverse complement strand
ATATCGAGCCCAAGCCGATCCCTGGCTCGCCCAGATCCGCGCCAGGGCCATAGGCGACGACCAGGTCGTCATCCGACGGAGCTTCCACTACGCCGGATCGGGGCTGAGTCCGGCCGAGCGGGCCGTGGCGGCGAGTATCCGTGGAAGCGAAGTCGTCACGAGCAACGGCAGGGAGAAGGTGCGATGGCGTCCCAGCGCATCGCCCTGACCATCAAGGTGGTAGCGCCGCCGACCGCCGCGAGCGACAATCCGGACATGGACCGGATCGTCGTAGCCCTGGCGCAACTTGTACGCGACTGCTGGGAGCGCGAGCAGGAGCTTCGCAAGGCCTCGGGCGGGCGTGTCGTGCCCATGCGTCGGCCCAGGCGGGCCGCATGAAGCCGCTCCCGGGATCGGTCGATGAGCTAACCGGCCTTCGAGCGGCTCGCTGGATCCGCGAGAGCACAACGGGCCAGTTCGACCGCTACGGTCCCGAGGCCCAAATCGAGCTGCAGGACATCGAGATCCGCAGGCTCGATCTTGTGGACACGGGACTCGTGTGGCGCGCGGCACACTCCGGCCGGACGGTCTATCGGTCAAGCGAGATGGCGGCGATGCTGGCCTCGGCACGGGCCGGTGCGTACGACGTCCTCCTCGTTGGCTACGTATCCCGCTGGCAGCGCAACCTCCGGCGAACCCTCGAACTGCTCGAGGACGTGCTGCATCCGGCTGGCGTCGCCGTCTACTTTTGCGACGAGGAGATCCTCTCGTCGAGCGATCGCCATTGGGATCAGCTCGTCGATGAGGCGAAGGACGCCGAGCGGTATAGCCGGCGCCTAGCCCGGCGGATCCGCGAGGGCTACGCGAGCAAGCGAACGAAACAGGCCGATCCGGGCGGGCTCGCGCCGTTCGGCTTCCGGCGCAACGAGACCAAGCTCATCGAGGCGGACCCCGAGCTGATCGAGACCGTGCGACGGATGTTCGAGCTGTCGTCGGTCGGGGTGCCGGACCGCAAGGTCTCCGAGCTCGTCGGCGTGCCGCTGTTCACCGTCCGTGGCGTGCTGACCTCGCCGCTGTACGTCGGCCGACTCCGCGATGGCAGCAAGGCCCACTGGCCGCCAATCATCACCACGGCGCTCTGGGACGCCGTCGTGGCGGAACGCGCAAAGAGAGCGACGAACGCCGGCCGACCGGCGAGTCCGCGCCGGCCCTATGCGCTCGACATGCTCTACTGCGCGGCCTGCGGCAAGCGACTGACAGGTGACACCGGCTTCTACCGCCATCACGACGCCTGCGACGAGTTCAAGGAAGCGACGCCCGAGTGGCCGGCCGGATGGAAGGGTCGGCACGACGGCAAGGCCTACCGACGCGAGCTCTTCGAGGAAGCGATCGGCGTCCTGCTCGATCGCGTCAGCGTCAACGCCGCGGTCGTGGCCAGGGTCGTCGGCGACGTTGTGCCGGCCGAGGACGGCCCGGACGTGACGACGCTGCGTCGGATCGAGCAGGAGCGCGCCGCAGCAGCAAGTCGGGTGCTGAAGGACCGAGACTACGCGGGCCTGCAGCGAACGATGGAGCGGCTCGACCGCGAAGAGCAGGAGGCCCGGAGACCTCGCGAGCGCGAGGGCGTACCTGCGGAGAAGGCGGTCGAGTACCTACAGGCGCTCGGAGGCGCATGGCGGCTCGCCGAAGGGGGACCGGGGAGGGCGATGGTCGCGCGCTCGGTATTCGAGCGGCTAGAGGCCTCAGGGTTCCGTGAACTGAAGGTGCATCTGACGGAGGAGGCTCGCGCTCACGCGTTCGCGGCGGCCATTCCGGCGCAGTTCACGGCATCTGTTGGATATGGTCGGGGCGAGAGGATTTGGGCCGCGGGTAACCCGCTCATCGGGGATCTGGATCCCGCGTCTCTACCGCGGCCGGGTCCTCGTGACCATCGGCGGCGCCAGGCCACCGCTGCGCTTGGTGCGCTCTGCATGACGCGCTAGCGATCTCGTCCGAGATATTCGATGTGCTGGGTATCTTCGGGGCGAGAGGGGTCACGCCCACGCTTTCCAACTAGTAGCCGACGCTGAGAGACGATCCGTCCGGTATGAAGCCAATCGTCCAGCGGGTCGGGATTGGGCTGGAGAAGTGAGAGACAGACTTCTGTCGGCATGCAACGATCAGGATTGCTCAGACGTTTGATGTATAGAAGGAGGCGGAAGATGACCAGCGCAGCCCCAACGAGCCAAGTTGAGCACGACCTTGAGTTCGAGGCTGCCTTTTGGATGCACATGCCCTGGCTCCATCGCCGGATCTCCTTGATGATTGGGGATTCGGACGAGGCATCTGACATCACTCAGGAGACCTTCGCTCGCGCCGCTATGAAATGGCCGATTGGCTCGCGAGACGAGGTCGCGCGTTGGCTGGCGACGGTGGGTACGAGGCTCGCCATCGATGAATTGCGCAGGAGACGGAGATGGGGCTTCCTTCGAATACGGGACACATCAGCGAGTTGGGCGATGGAAACCGACCCCGATCTCTGGAAAGCTATCTTCGAGCTAGATCCTCCAACGAGGGCCGCACTTCTACTAACGATCCTTGATGGGTACACACAAGAGGAGGTTGCGGGCATTCTCGGCATGCCGCGCGGGACAATTGCAAGTCGATTGTCGAGAGCGCGAGCACGCCTAAGAACCGTGATTGGAGATGCAGATGATGGACGATGATTTCGACAGGGGTGTGCGTCGAAGGCTCCTCGCGCTCGACGCTGCAGTACCCGAAAGCTCATCCGTGCTGGACCGGCGACCAAGGCAGCGAAGTCATAGCCGCACGACGCGCCTGACTACTGGACTGCCGGTAGGATTCCTCGCGGCCCTGCTCATCGTCGCGATCGGAATCGCCGCGGCTTGGAACCTGCAGCCCCGGACCTCGGCGGCGCCTTCGATCGAGCCTAGCCCAACTCAGTCCCCGTCTGCCATACCCAGCTCTTCGCGCCTAGCGGAAGCGGGAATAACTGTGGAGAGCGTGCGCGCTCGATTAGTAGAGGGGATAGGGTATCCCGTGGTTGTGACGGCCACGTTCCAGAACACGACAGGCTCCAGCGACTCTCTTGTGGGCGCCTCATCGCCTAACTTCGCCTCCTCGGGTCTGTACGCTCAGTGTACTTGTGCCACACCTGAGCCGACAGATCCAACAACCGGCATAGCTGGCATTGCCCGAGAGGCCGGTCTTCCTATTCCGGCTGGTCAGACAGTATC
>JAYUDR010000273.1:0-8243 GCA_043739665.1 Chloroflexota bacterium | reverse complement strand
GCGCCCGCGATGCGGAAGACGTGGAGCGTCTGGTACGGAGCGCCATCGAGGATGCCAGGGACGCCCGCTGGCAGGCCGAGCAGACCACTCATGACACCGGCTACCTAACCGAGCTTCTGACTGCCGGAGTAGTCCGGTTGAGAGACGACCTGACGGTCGAGTTCGCCAACAGCGCGGCTCACGTCATGCTCGAGCGGCGACCCGGGGCAATGGTTGGGCGGTCGGCATTGGAGGCCTTCGTAGATGCGCGGATTGAGGGAATAGCCCAGACGGCGATGGAATCTGGATCGGCCACCGGGGAACTGACCGTGAGGTCCAGCACAGGGTCCACGGTCACGGTTCGGGCTCGCCGCTCCCCAGTTTCGGGCGTCTGGCTGGTGCTGGAGGACGTGTCGGAGCTGAGGCGACTGCAGCGGATCCGGGCCGAGTTCATCGACAACTTGTCGCATGAGCTGCGGACGCCGCTTACGACGATCAGCCTGCTAGCGGAAACGGCGGCCCGTGACGCGGAATCTGCTTCACCGCGACTTCGGGACCGGATCTCCAAGATCGAGGTCGAGACCGGTCACCTGATCCAGATGGTCAATGAACTGCTTGACCTGTCGCGCATCGAGAGCGGCATCGCCCAGCTGTTGCTCGACGACGTGGACATGGTCCGAGTCGTCCGGTCCACGGCCGAACGGCTCCGCCTCTTTGCGGAGCGTCAAGGTCTTCGGATCCTGCTTGATCTGCCCGACCGAGTCTCCCCGGTCCGCGGTGATGAGGATCGGCTGGGCCAGGTTTTGGTCAATCTGCTGCACAACGCCGTCAAGTTCAGTCCGAACGGCGGCGACATAGTCGCGGGCGTCCGCGAAACTGCCGACGACATCAGGGTCTGGGTCCACGATCCTGGCGTAGGCGTTCCCCGGGCCGATCTGACCCGCATCTTCGAACGGTTCTACAAGGTCGATCGGGCTCGCGTCCGGGGCCGTGGCGGGACGGGGCTGGGACTGTCGATCGCCAGGCATGTGATCGAGTCACATAGCGGTCGGATCTGGGTCGACTCCGAGGAAGGGCAGGGCTCGACTTTCTGGTTCGCCATTCCATTGGCGCCCAAACCACAAGCTCCGGCCGTGGGATCGTCTGCGGCGGCCGACGGCAGTGTCGGGCCAATTTCCGAAATAGCCGCCCCGGCGACGACTAGCGAGCCGGGCGCCTGATCTTTAGTTCGTTACCTTCGGAGCGGCAGGGGAGTTAGGCGTCTTGGACGCGGCCTTGGTGGAGGCGGCCGCAGTTCGGGGCGTCCTTGTCCTGCTGGCGGCCGGGCGCGGTTTGGCGGCCGGGCGAGGCTTGGCGGCCGGGCGAGTGCTGGCCGGAGCCGTGGCGCTGGCGGCCGGAGCCGTGGCGCTGGCGGCCGGGCGAGGCTTGGCCGGAGCCGTGGCGGCAGGGCGCGGTTTGGCGGCCGGGCGCGGTTTGGCGGCCGGGCGAGTCCTGGCCGGAGCCGTGGCGCTGGCCGGAGCCGTGGCGGCGACACTTGCCGGGGCTGCCACTGGCGGCGCGGCCATTGCAACTGCGGTTTCTCCGCGCAGTTCCTCCAGCGCTGCCTGGAGCATCTGTCGCCGGAAGGTAGCCCGGTCCAGCTTTCGCAGGCGTTTGCGCTCCTGGCGGGCGGCGTCAGAGAGCTGTCGCTCCAGCTGCCGCAGATGCTTGCGCACGCCCCGGGCAGCAGCCGTCTTCTTGAGCCTGGCGACGGAGACCGGCGCGGCGGCGCGAGCCTTACTCGGCTTCTTGGATTTGCCCTTTGCCATTTCAGCCCCTTTTTCAACTAGTTGCAAGTTGGCGCCGATTGTCGCGACGCGCAATTGATCTTGGCGCAAGGATATGAGGTTAATTCGGCCGGTCAATCGTCTGTTGCAGTGGTCAGGAGGTCGGGCGGCAGCAACCAGCGCAGGAGGCCACTTCCGGCCTGCAGCGGCCGCCGCGTGTCAATGCGCAGAAGTGTGCCCTTGCGGACTGGCAAGTCCGCGACTCCTACGAGCTCGGCGGCCAGCATGCTGAAGTCGGGACCATGGCCGACCAGGAGGGGCCGACGTGGGTTGCCGGCGCCGGCCAGCAGCTGTTCGAGTGCCTCGAGGTCCAGCGGCATCGCCAGCGCGTTGGTAACCACAATCGGCAGGCCCAGGGGCGTGGCCACGAGCCGCGCGGTCTCAAGCGCCCGAACAAGAGGCGAGCTCATGATCAGGTCCGGGAGGAAGCCGGCCTCGGCCAGGAAGAGACCCATACGCACCGCCTGGTTCTGGCCCTTGTCAGAGAGCGGTCTGGCCGAGTCCGGACCGGTCCACTTCGAAGGGTCGCCGGCGTGGGCATGGCGGAGCAGGTGGAGCTGGAGTTCGTGGCTGTCGTTCACGCTGAGATCATCGCATGCGGAGTCATGGAAGCCGACTTTGCCATCAGTCCGGGCTTATGGATTGAGATCTTCGACCACGCCGGTGGCAAGAAACACAACTTCCTCGGCGATGTTCGTAACTCGGTCCCCGATGCGTTCGAGGTCCTTGGCGGCGAACAGAAGGTGGGCCCCAACGTCAACCCAGCCTGGTTCCTCGCGCATTTTCTCGAGCGTGCGGCCGAAGTAGGCGTGATACAACCGGTCGATCTCGTCATCCTGAGCCGCGACCCTGCGAGCGGCCTCCACGTCCATGTCGATAAGGGCGAGCAGGACGCCGTGCAGGACACTGCTGGCGAGTTCACCGAGGCGGTCCAGGCCGGTGTTGCCTGCCAATCTGCCGTCGCGACTGCTGCTCAGGAGCCTGAGGGTATGGCGGGCGACACCGGCCGCGTGGTCGCCGATGCGCTCAAGTTCGTAGGAGACATGGGACAGCGAGATCAGAAACCGGAGGTCTCCGGCAACCGGCGACTGCGTGGCAATCGTCGTGATTATCAGCGCTGACAACTCGGTCTGGGCGAGGTTGATCCTGCCGTCCTGAGCCACCACCGCCGTCGCGGCCTGCAGGTCCATCCGGGAAAGGGCGCCGACGGCCGCATCAATCGCGCTCGACACAAGCTCGCCCATGCGGACGACGTCGGTACGAACCTGCTGCATCTCGCGGCTGAATACGTCCCGATGACCGACCAATCGATCTCTTTCCTTCATGCTCGACGCCTCACCAGCCTGCAAAAGCCGTCGGTCCCGGGCGACAGAGGTGGCGATCGATCTCGGACCGGGACGCTCCTGGCGAGCAAGCATAGCGTCGCCGCCTACAGCGCGGCTGTGGCTCGGCCCAGTGCAAGGCGGAACGCTGCGCCGGTGACGGCCCGCCAGACCGGCCCGAGAGAGCGGCGTCGACGGGCCACTTCGCGTTCGCGGGAGCGCAGGTAGGCACCGATTGCATCTCTCTCGATCTTGGACAACTCGCCGGCTCGGGCCACCAGCACTTCCCGGGCCAATTTCGCGGCTGCGTCTGCGTCGTGCAGAGAGCCAAGGTGGTCCTGGAGTGCGGCCACCTTCGCCAGGAGCGGGGAGCTGTCCGGGCCGAGGGCCTCGCCGAAAAACTCCAACGCATAACGCAGCCACTTGGCGGCGATGCGCAGCTCGTGCAGTGTCTCTATGCCGGCCCAGGGCAGGACGAGTTCGTAGGCCCGAACGGCTTCGTAGGTAGCCCAGATTTCGGACGGAGCACGGTCGCGGACGCGTTGCGGCTCCGAGGGTGTGGTCAAGCTTGCCGCTACATTGGCGCCCGCCTCGAGGAAGGCAGACGTCTCCTTGACAAAGGACTCGTAGCGGTCCGAGTCGAGTTCGCGCACGAGTTCAGCCCGGGCCACGTCTCGCTGCTGCCACCAGAGCGACCGGAGCGGCTCCAGCCCGGGCCACTGGGCCTCGTCGAGCCCCTGGCGGTAGGCGTCGAGTCCCTCGGTCAGGACGTCGAGGTCGCGGGCGTCGCCGAGCCGGTCTGCGATCGCTTCCAGGCGGCGGCGCAGCTTCTTAGTCTTGCCCGCCTTGAAGGCGCTGTCGAAGACCCGCCAGGCGGCCCGCAGCCGGCGTGCGGCGACGCGCATGGCATGCAGGTCCTCTGTGTCGAGGCCGCTCCGCGTTCCGGCCTCGCGGTTCTTCATGCGGCCAAAATGGAACCGAAGCACCTTCAGGGCGGCCTCCGACATGCTGTCTTCGGCTCGGATCCCGAGCCTCCGCGTCCCGGCCCTGGCAACTGGCGCGGCCTCAGGCGCGGCCTCAGCTGCGGCCTCAGCTGCGGGCTCGGCTTCGACCGTCGCTTCGACAGGCTCGGCCTCCGCAGCCGGCCTCGCGGTCATCGCCGAGGCCGCCCCGGCCTTCCCGGTGAGCAACTCCGGCGGCGCCGCTTGCCAACGCTGTTGCACATCCTTGGGTAGGGACGTCATAGCTGCTCGAATGGCCTCCACCGCGCGTTCAAACTTGGAGCGCGACACCGGCCTCAGGTCGTCGCTGCGATCGAGCAGATCGGCCAGAGCCGAGAGGGGAGTCTCATTGCCGCTCTTCAGCTCGACCTCGAGTTCCTCGAAGGCGTCCAGGATCTGGCCGTTGCTCACAACCTCAACTTCATCGACGCTCAGCTCGGCTCGGGTGTTGCCAACCCTTAGCCGGCGCACGCGTCGCAACTGTCGGATCGTGAGCAAGTCCACGAGGGCCGCTTCGCCGCAAAGGTCCAAGACCGAGTTGCGAGCCTTGGACGAGGGCCAATGACCGGGAACCAAGCTCCCATCGGCCGGCCCTTCGATCTCTTGACGCCGCTGCAGGCGAGCCCCGGAGCTGCTGAGTGACTTGAGGTTGATGCGGGTACCGTGCGACGTCTTGCGGAGACGCGCCGCGAAGCCGGCCCTGGCGAAAGCCCAGTCCGCCGAATCGACATAGCGGTCCTCGACTCGAACCGACCGCACTGGGCCATCGGCCGTGAAAGGGCCAAGCTCCGGCGCGACCAGATATCGATCAGCTCCGCCGAGCGCCTTGACCTGGTACTTGGTCTCGACTTCGATCTTCCGCCTGGTGGCCACGTCCGCCCTTCTGACTGCGCGCTATGCCCTGGGATCTAGCGAACCCATCCCGGCGTGGGGCCTGTGAGGTGCCGCGACTGCCACGGCCGCCATCTCGGTGGTTTGCTCCTTGAGCGTCTCAAACGTGTCGACGCTGCCGGGCCGGCCGTTGATCTCCTCGGTCCGACGGTACGTGCCATCTGGGCGGAGCTGCCAGGACCGGCGATCGTCGGAAAGCATGACCTCGAGCGCCGATTCGATGCGGGCCCGGCCCTCTGGATCCTCGATGGGAACGATGGCCTCCACTCGACGATCGAGGTTGCGCTCCATCAGGTCAGCCGATCCGATGTACAGCTCCGGCATGCCGCCATTGGCAAATGAGAACACCCGCGAATGCTCCAGGTACTGGCCCACGATCGACCGCACCTGAATCCCTTCGCTTACTCCCGGCAGGCCCGGCCAGAGCGAGCAGATGCCGCGGATGATCAGGTCCACCCGAACCCCGGCCTGGTCCGCGGCGTACAGGGCGGCCACGCAAGCCGGGTCCACGAGTGAGTTCAGTTTCAGCACGATGCGCGCCTTCCGGCCGGCTGTGGCGTGGTCCGTCTCGCGCTGGATCATTTCCAGAATCCACGTTCGGAGGTTCATCGGGGCCACGATGAGACGTCGGAAGTCACGTTGGCGCGACAGGCCGGTCAACACGTTGAAGAGGTCGCTGACATCGGCGCCCAACTCCGGCCGACACGACAGCAGGCCCAGGTCTGTGTACAGCCGGGCCGTGCCGGGGTTGTAGTTGCCCGTGCCAATGTGGACGTAGCGCCGCAGTGCGGAGCCTTCGCGCCGGACCACGAGCACCGTCTTGGAATGTGTCTTGAGGCCCACCAGGCCATACACGACGTGGGCGCCCGCATGCTCCAGCTTACGGGCCCAAGTGATGTTCGCTTCTTCGTCGAAGCGAGCTTTGATCTCGACCAGCACCACGACCTGCTTGCCGCGCTCGGCAGCGGAGATGAGGTCCCGGACGATGGGGGAGTCGCCGCTGGTGCGGTAGAGGGTCATCTTGATCGATAGGACGTCGGGGTCCGTCGCGGCCTGAGAGATGAATCTCTGCGTAGATGCGGCGAAGCTCTCGTATGGATGGTGCACCAGGAGGTCGCCGGCACGGATGGCGGCCAGAACGTCCGCCGGCTCATCCTCGTCGGGCGGCACCAGTCGAGGCGGGATGACAGGCGAGTAGGGAGGCAGCTTTAGATCCGCCCGATCGAGCCCGGCGATCTTCCACAGGCCGGTGTGATCGAGCATGCCATGGATTTCGTAGCAGTCGTCGGTGTCGACGCCGACGCCCTTTTCGAGGATCTGGCGCATTGAGGACGGCATGGCCACGTCCACTTCCAGGCGGACCACCTGGCCGAATCGACGCCGCCGCAGCTCCTCCTCCAGGGCCAGCATCAGGTCGTCCGCCTCGTCCTCCTGAAGCTCGAAATCTGCGTCTCGGGTGACGCGGAAGAGGTGTGTCTCCAGGATGGCCATGCCTGAGAAGAGCATGTCCAGATTGGCCGCGATGACCTGTTCGAGAAGGACGAACCTGGTCGGCTCGATCTGGAGGAAGCGTGGCAGCACGGCCGGAACCTTGACCCGGGCGAATCGCTCCTCGCCATCCTCCGGGTCCTCCATTCGAATCGCGAGGGAAAGGCTGAGGGTGCTGATGTACGGGAAAGGATGGCCTGGGTCCACCGCCAGGGGCGTGAGGACGGGGTAGACCTCGTCGATGAAGCGCTGCCTGAGCTCCGCGTGGTGCCCGGGCACGTCGGCATAGTCGACGATGTGTATGCCGGCGGCGCTAAGGTCGGAGCAAACCCCCTCGAAAATATCGCGGTTCTTGTGCAGCAACTCGCGGACTCGGGTCCGGATTGCGGCAAGCTGCTCGCTGGCCGGTTTCTCGCCCGGAGCCCCGGGCGCCGCATGCGCCTCCGCCTGTTCCATCAGTCCTGAGACGCGAATCTGGAAAAACTCGTCAATGTTGCTGGCGAAGATGGCCAGGAACTTGACCCGCTCCAGCAACGGATTGCGCTCGTCGCCGGCCTCGTGCAGGACCCGGTGTTGGAACTCGAGCGAACTCAGTTCGCGGTTGATGTACGGGAACGCCGAACTAACCCCGCCTTTGCTCGGGGAAGGTTCGCCGGGTAAGCCACGTACTACTCCGGTCACTGTTTCGTGCCCCTCAACGCTCTAAGACAACGGCGGCTGTGCATCGGCCCATTCTCGACAGTCCCGGCAAGTTGGCAATAGGCAGGGGCCGCGTCGGCGCCGCTCGTTGTCGTAGCGGCGCCTCGTTGTGCGGCGCTGGACTGGTGGATCCGGGCTTAGTCGTTGGTCGGTCGGCCGGCGTTGGTGTCTGGCACGATCACGACGGCGGTCCCGTAGGCCACGATTTCGGACATGGTGGTGCCGATTTCGGACGAGTCAAAGCGCATCGAGAGCACCGCATTGCCGCCCATCAGCGTCGCGTTCTGAACCATTCGATCGAGGGCCTGGCGCCGGGTGTCCTCGAGCAACTGGGTGTATTCGTGGATCTCGCCGCCGACGAGTGAGCGGAGGCCGGCTACGAAATTGCCGGCTAGGCCGCGACTTCGGACGACCAGCCCAAAGACCTGGCCCTTGGTCTCGGTGACGCGGTATCCGGTCAGGTACGGGGTTGTGACGACGATCACTGGATCTCCTCTATGGGTTGAGTGGATGCCATTGTCGGTTGTTTGTCGGCGCCGCAGGTCTCGCACGAGCAGCCGCGACGGAGCGCCTCAAAGGTGTAATAGCCCGTGTCGTGCCCGTCGGCCCAGGTGGGTGCCAGGGCATACTGACCGACGAGGCGCATTGCCACGAGTTGTGTCTGTTCTGGCGTCAAGCTGGGCATTGAGTCCAGCCAGCCCGGCGTCCCCGCCTCGCCCCGACAGAATGCGCACGGGCACAACCATCGCAGGGCCACGGCCTTGTACTGGCTTCGATGACCGTCGGCCCAATCGATGGTCACCAGGCCGGCGTCTCGGTCGGCGTTGATGGCGGTGGGCTGGATTGCCGAGTTCGTTGTCATGCCCCATTCTAGGGGCGGCGTCGGGGCGGACGTCCGAAAGTTGACCAACGAGCAGCGGACCCGGCTCGACGAAATGGTTTGACTGATGACCGCTGCCGCCCCGGAGGGCCCTGAGCCCCTCTCTGTCCTTCTTGCCGACCTGTCCGATACTGCCGCACACCTCCCAGTCGCCTCC
>JAYUDR010000272.1:0-3218 GCA_043739665.1 Chloroflexota bacterium | reverse complement strand
AGTCGACCACGTCGACCGGGCCCTTCCAGCCGTGCATCTGGGCTTCCTCGACCGAACAGCTCATGTGGCCCAGCAGCAGGAGCTTGCCGTCGGGCGACCATCCGAACGGCGTGGCCTTCTCACCGGCCTTCACGTACTGACCGTTCTTGTACCAGTCGAGCATCGGATCGCCCACACAGCCCGGAACGGCCACGATGATGGCGGCCGAGCCGTGGCCGTTGGCGACAACCCAACTGTTCGATGTGGGCCCGCTCTTGTGGCTAGTTCTTATGTCGGCCACGTAGCCGTCGCCGCCGATCACGTGGCTCGCATCCAGCCAGCCCTCGCTTGGACCGAACTCGGAGATGAGGTTGCCGAACCGGTCGAAGACGCGGCTGCCGGAATCATCCCGCACGAGCAGGTGCTGGCCATCGGGAGCCCAGGAGAAGCTTCCGTACTGCCCGACTGGCAGCCGAGCGACCAATCCCGTGCGTTCTGGCGTGGCATGTGCCGTGGCCTGCGGCGTGACCAACCCGGCTGTGGAACTCTGCGGGCCGCTCGACGCGGGCCGAAGGCCGCCGTCACGCAGCGTCATGAGTCCGGCGGTCGCCACGACGCCCAGCAGGATCGCGACCAGCCCGACTGGTAGTGCGACACGACGGGCGACGCCCTGGCCGCCGCCTCGAGCAACTCGGACTCGCGCAACGCGAACCGGTCCGGCCATATCCACCGCGCGCCTGCCCGGCCGAAGAACTCGATCTCTCCATGCCCCATTCAACACCGAATCAGCCCGGCGGTAGCCGAGCAGAAGCGCGCGGCAGCGAGAACAGCCATCGAGGTGAACTCGCTCGGCCGCCGAAATCGTCGCGGCGCCACCGGTACCCGCGAATTCAGACAGTCGGGTCTCGGAAACGTGATTGCGTCGGACCATCGCGGCCAGGCGGTCGCTAATTCGGCTCATCGAGGGTTCCTCCCCGCTCGCTCCGATGTGCGCTCGTCATCGGCCAGGGCGCGAGCCAGCTTGCGTCGGGCCCGCCAGATGCTGGAATAGACCGTACCGGCGGCAACTCCCATTAGCTCCGCGGCCTCATCCTGGCGATAGCCCAGACCAAATACCAGAGTCACCGCCACGCGCTCCCGTTCGGGCAGCCCGGCGACTGCAGCAGCCACGTCAAGGTCCGGAAGGTCGGTGACAGGCAGACGCTCAATGTGCTGCGCGTCGAGATCGGCAATCTGCCGGCGGCGGGCGCGGCAGGCGCCTCGGACCGCCATGCGCCGGACCCAGGCCCGCAACTTGCCGGGATCGCGCAGCTGGTGGAGATGGCCGCGGGCCTCGAGAAGCGCCTCCTGCGCCACGTCCTCGGCGTCAGGGCCAGCCCCAAGAGCGCGCGCCAGAGCCGCGAGGTCACCGAACAGCGCCCCGTACTGTGAGTCGAACCCCTCCAGATCGGTCATCTGCCCCACTGCGATGGCTTCCACACCTCTGTAGTGGCCTCCCAGCGGCCGGCGCCTTTACAGATCCGCCTGCCCTGGGTGAATCACCCTTTCCGAAGCTGGCCGCTGGCCTTACCGTTTGCAGTATGCCCACCCACGACACTGAGACTGAGCGAATCCGCCGCATCTACGACCGCAGGGCAGCAACCGCTCCGTCGGCAAAGGGTGACGCCAATCTGCGGTGGCTATGTGGACAGGCCGAGGGCGACACTCTCGAAATAGGAATCGGTCGCGGTCGAACGCTGCCGTTCTATCCGCCCGATGTCCATCTGACCGGGATCGAGCTGAGTGATGTGGCCCTGGAGATCGCCAGGCGACGTGCCCGCGAACTCGGCGTCGTGGCCACGCTTCGCCAGGGCGACGCAGCGGCCGTCCCCTACCCTGACGCGCACTTCGACACGGTCGTCTTCAGCTTCGTCTTGTGCACGATCCCCGACGATCGACGTGCTGTGGCCGAGGCAGTGCGGGTGCTCCGCCCGGGCGGTCGGCTGCTGCTCGTCGAGCATGTTCGCAGCCCCAACCTGATCCTGCGGACGATCGAGCGACTGGTTGAGCCGATCACGCTGCGCCGAATGGGCGACCATCTGCTGCGCGAGCCGCTGGATCACCTCCTGGCCGAGGGCCTGGAGATCGAAGTACAAGAACGACGCTGGCTGGGCGTGGTGGAGAGGATCGCGGCTCGCAAGCCCAAGGCGGACGAACTCGCCGAAGCCGTCTGAGCGCGGTCTACCGAGCCGCCCTACGGCGTCGACGCCGCCGGCGAAGGCGACGCTCCTGCGGGCGACGTTCCTGCGGCAGAAACCGACGCATCGGGCACACCTGGATACTTGCCCGACTCGATCAGGCCCAACTGCCGTATCGGCCAATAGCGCAGCCAGGCCCGCCCCACGACCGAGGACTTCGCAATGGGTCCAAAGACCCGCGAATCCTGCGAGGCCTCGCGATGGTCGCCGAGCACAAACAGTTGGCCGATCGGCACCCGCCAGCTGGCCGTCCCATTCAGCGGCGTCGAGGGCTGACCCTGGTAGACGTAGGGCTCGGTCAGCTGTACCCCATTCACGAAGACCGCATAGTCGTGGATCTCGATCAGATCGCCACCAACGCCGATCACGCGCTTGATGAACGGGATGTCCTGTCCCTCCTCCGCCTGGCCCTTGGGCGGCTCAAAGACGATGACGTCGCCCCGCTTGTAGTCGCTCCACACCGGCGAGATCTTGTCCACCAGCACGTACTGTCCCGGCTCGAGAGTGTTCTCCATCGAGACCTGCATGATCTGGTACGGCTGGGCGACGAAGTGCTGGACCAGGAAGAAGATGACGACGGTCAGAAGAACCGTCTCGACGATCTCGAGAAGGCAGCCGCGCCAGCGTATGTTCATGCGGACAAGCACCCCTCTGCGGGTCGCGTTTCGGCGCGAATTGGTCGAACTGAGAGCCGCGTCCGGTGACCCGATGCCACCGGGAACTTCGCGAGTGCCTGGCGGCGACTTGCGAGGCTAAGAAGGTAGCACCTGCAAGGTTTCCAGGCCACCTCGCCCTGGGGTAGGACCGTGCGCTGTGCCGGCCGGTGCACCCTACCGAGGTCGTCAGGCGCCCCAGGCTGTATCGTCTCAGCCGTGAGCACAATTGCTGAGTTCCGCGGTTCGTTCAGGGCAGTCGTAAATGATGGCGCCCGCCTTCGACAGGGAAGCAAGGGGACCTGGTACTGCCGCTGCGGCGAGCTTGCCGAGACGGAGCACGCCAGCC
>JAYUDR010000271.1:0-8280 GCA_043739665.1 Chloroflexota bacterium | reverse complement strand
TTCTCGATCAGTCAGATGGACGTCCCGACTCGCCAGTCATACACGATGGCGGTCGTAGAGCCCGACGAGCGCTCGGCCGCGGCAGGCGTCACGGGCATCGCCCGAAGCCTGGGCGCATCGGTCTCGCCGCTCCTCGCCGCGCCGCTGTTCGGCGTCGCCAGCCTGGCCGCCCTGCCTTTCCTACTGGCCGGCGCGTTGAAGATCGGCTACGACGTGTTGCTCTACCGCGGCTTCCGATCGCTTCGTCCAGAGCACGAACGGCCGGATTCTGGGGCCCGTCCCACCCCATGATGCTCGGGGTCGGTGGACTCTATTCGGCAGGCGCCCGCACCCAGGCATCTCGGCTGTCGTGCGCGAACTGCGTAAACGTGATCGGCGGCCGGCCCACGATCCGCGTGATGTCATCGGTGAGCCCGGCTGCCAGGCCGAACCGCGCGGCGGCGTAGATCCCGATGGTCACAACGACCATCATGCGCGGCATGCCCCGCGCCCGCATCCGACGCCAGTAGGCGAGCGGACCCGGGTTTGCGTAGCGGATCGTTCGCCCGAGTTCGGCCGTAAGGGTCGCGGCGACCTCATCGTAGGTCAGGGCCGCCGGCCCGGTCGGCGTGTAGGCCCGCCCGGCATGTCCATCCTCAACCAGCGCGCGCGCCGCGACGGCCGCCACGTCTCGAACATCGACGTGCGCCGTGCGCGACCGACGCCCGGCCGGGATCAGAATCTCGTCGTGGTCGCGGATGTCTGCCGCGTGCGTTGTGGACAGGTTCTGCATGAAGTACGCGGCGCGCACGAATGTCCAGTCCAGAGCGGAGGCCCGCAGCGCGTCCTCTATCTTGCGGTGCGGCACCAAACGGTTCTTGTCCGCGCCCTGGATCGAGAGGAAGACGACGTGCCGGACGCCCCGACCGTGGGCGGCCTCCAGGGCGGGCGCGATCACGGCCTTCACGTCGGCGATCGCGGGAGGGCGCAGAAGAAACATCCGGTCGATGCCGTCGAATGCGCCGAATGTGGCCGGATCGCGGAAGTCGAACCGGACGATCTCAACGTCAGACCCGAACGCCGCCCGGGCGGCCTCCACGTTGTGCGCGCCAACGCGTACGCTGGCCCCCAGGGCGAGCAGTTCGCGGACGAGTGGCGTGCCGACGTTGCCGGGCGCCCCGGTTACGAGGATCGGGGCGCTCACTTAATCACCGGGCCCATCCACTTGATCGCCTTCCACACCTGGTTGATGACCCGATCGCGCCAGGCGGCGTCAACGGGCTCGCCCAATGTCGCACGCGCCAGCAACGCGCCGAACAGGAGCGCGTCGGCCACCTCGAGGTCGAGATCCGAGCGGACATCGCCCGCATCGATCCCTTGCTGCAGGAGGGCGTGGATTACGGCCTGCCGCGGCGCGAAGACGCGCTCGCGGAAGAGGGTGATCAGCGCCGGATCGCGTGCCTCCTGGGTGAGGAGGGAGCCCAGGATCGCCATGCCGCCCGGCCTTGCCAGCGCCTCGGCCGTGGCCCCGAGCAGTGCCGCCAGTGCGCCGCGTGTATCCGCCGGTAGGACCGGTTCCGGTGCGTCGGTCAGGTCGAGGATGGCAGCGACGACAAGGTCCTTTTTCGACGGGAAGCGCCGGTACAGGGCGGGTCGGCCCACGCCGGCGGAGGAGGCGACTCCGGCCATCGAAAGACTCTGGTAGCCGACCTCGCCGAGCATCCGGACCGTGGCGCCCATGATTGCCTGGTCGATGGATGAGTGGCGAGGCCGTCCCCTCGTGACCGGGGCCGCGATAGTCATCGGCCGACTTCGAGTTCGACGAGGACGAGATGGGCGTGCTGGGTGGCAGTGGCCTTGGCCTCGGGGGCCAAGTGCCCCGCATCGTCCACCGCGAGACCGAACCCGCGGAGCATCCCAGGCCCGCGCCCGGATACCTGGAGCGCCACGACCTCATCGTAGCGGGGGTCGTCGGGCATGACGACCTCGCCGTGGGCCCCGTGCCAACCGTCGGCGAGCCGTACTCGGACCGGCGCCCCGCCGACCAGGTTGTGCCACCAGGTGTAGGCCGGTGATGTCACCATGACAACCCGGTCACCGCGCCGGACGTAGCCGACCGGCGTCCTGAAGGTTCGTCCGCTCTTGCGCCCCCGGAATTCGAGGAGTAACAGCTGGCGGGCCATCCGGCCGGAAAATCGGGAGTCCAGCAGGCGTCTCATGAGCGGGTTCATCGCGCCGACCACGCGGCGCATGGCCTTGAAGCGGCGAGTCTCGACGAAAGCGCGTGGTTGTTCGACAGTACGCATCGGGTCCATCCTGAGTAGGAATACAGGTCAGGCCCGTATCATAACACCGCGGCCCAGGCTGCGTGGCGCCGGTGCTTGCCTCGCCGCTGGCTGGGATAGGCTGGGCCGCCCTAGGGCTCGGTGCCGGCGTTTCAGTTGTTCTCGGCGACGCGGTGCCTCGAGCTTGCCGTCGGGATTGTCGAAGGGGACGAATGCGCCGTCGTCATTGGGTGGCATCGCAACTCCCGATATGGTCGCCTGTTGCGACCCCTGGAACTCGCGTCACCAATAACGGCCTGAGTGGCGCCGGGCCTAAACTATCATTACTAAATAAGTCATAATTTCGGCGGGATCTGCTCATTTTGAAGGCTGTCATCGACAGTGGTGCTGTCGTCATCGACCGTTGGAGGATCATCGACTTGAAACGTGGTGCGCTGTCCCTACTTGCGGGCCTGTTGCTTCTGGGCCTGGTGCCGGGGTCTGCCCTGGCCACCGACCCGACGAGCAATCTCGATCAATCTGCCGTTACGGGTGCGATAAGCACGGGCGGTAATCCTCTGGCCCAGACCTTCACGGCCGGGAGGGGCGGCCTGTTGAGCGGCGTGGACCTAAACCTGGCCATCAGCGGGACGACGATCGTCAACGTCTCTCTGCAGGGCGTGCACAACGTTGCGGGCCAAATGGTGCCGGATGGCGTGCAGCATGCGACCAAATCCGCGTCCGTCACGGGTGCCTCCTGGGCTCCAAACTGGGTCCACTTCTCGTTCTCGTCAACGCCGGTCGTCGCGTCCGGGACGATGTACGCCATCGTCTTCGATCCGGGCATCGCCGGGGCATACGGTGGGGCGGCGGACGTCTATGCCGGCGGCGAGGCGTGGGCCAAGCCACAACAAGGTTGGATCCCCTTTGCCAGTCTCTCGGACTTCGGCTTCAGAACGTACGTTGACAACGTCGGGACCCAACTCAACTGGGACAAGGCCCAGATCACCGGCGGTACCAGCACGCCGCTGACCCTTACGGCCACCATGACCTACGCCAACGGCGTCGAGGCGAACCACTACGGCGCCTTCCTGGGACTCGTGCCCACATGGTTCACCCCCAGCGGCATCACTTGCTCCGATACGGCCAGCAAGATCGTCCCGGCCGACTGCACACTGTTGAACTTCGGCAACGGATTCAGCAGTCTCATCCCCGCCT
This sequence comes from Chloroflexota bacterium, assembly GCA_043739665.1. Taxonomy (GTDB): domain Bacteria; phylum Chloroflexota; class Limnocylindria; order Limnocylindrales; family CSP1-4; genus Fen-1039. Next base: position 4,819 of record JAYUDR010000271.1, on the reverse strand, counting down.
CGGCCAGCGGTGACATTCTGACATTCACCGTGACCGGTACGGCCAATCCGGCCCTGAGCGATATCGGAACCGCGGGAATGGCAGGTGCCAATGCCTGTATCAACTACCCGAGCGAGCTGACGTATTGCGGCGACGCCACTGCCAGCGTTGCTGTCGTGGTCGTACCGCCGACGCCCGCTCCGCCGACGCCCGCTCCGCCCACGTCTGCTCCGCCCACGGCCGCACCGACGCCGGCGGAGTCCGTTGCGGGCGCGACTGCCTCTCCGACCAAGGCCGCCACGCTCCCGCCCACCAACACCGGCGTCGGGTCCTCCTCGGACGAGTCCGGCAGCACGATCTTGCTTCTGCCGGTCGCTCTGATCTCGTTCTTCGGCGGCCTGCTCGTCCTCGACATTCGCCGGCGTCGCCTGATCTCTTAGCCTTCGGTGGAACGTGGCCGACAGGCGGTCGCGTGCGCCGGCCCGCCCGCCCACACTCCAACGGGCCTCCTGGCGAAAATGCAGCGCTTTCCAGCCTCTTCCAGGCCCGACGACCACAATCGGTGATCGCAACGGGCGTCGGGTGGAACCGGGGGTTTGGCGGTCCCGATCGCCTGACCCGGGACACCGCGGACCGGCCGACCAGGTCGACGCTGCCAGCCAATGCCACGTGTGGCCGAGCGGGCCAATTGTCAGTTCTCCGTGAAATCTCGACCGAAGCGGCCAGACTTTGCCCATTTCTTGATGCTTTGCGCTCCCCGTAGGCGGCCAGCCGATGTCCACATCTGCGGTCATCAAACCGCCGATGGCTATCCCTGCGACGGGCCACGCTTGAGGTGTTCAAACCCCCAAGCGAGCGCCCGGTCGGACCTGGCGCCGGTTCTCTCTAGACCGTCCCGAGCAGTCGGGCCAGGATGCCGCCGACGGCGAGCGCGATTCCCAGGGTGGCTCCGCACATCGCCAGGGCCGGTCGCCAGCCGAACTCGCCGCGCAATGCCGCCAGCGTCGCTACGCACGGTACGGAAACCGACGTGACGATGGCGTACACGAAGAGCTGCGGCGGCGACATGATCGAGCCCAGACCGGCCGCACCGGCTCCCAGCTGGATCACCGCCAAGGCCACGAGCAACTGGAGCGCCAGCTCCTTGCGCAGGAACGCGAACACCAGCGCCAGTCCGGCCACCGACGGCAACCCCAGCCAGCCACGAACGACAGGATCGAGGACGGCGGTTGCGTACCAGACTAGGCCGCTCTCATAGAGCAGCCCCAGAGCAACCGATCCTATAAGCATGATCGGGGCGGCCGTCCGGACGAAGTCTGAGAAGCGGCGCCAGGCCTTGCGCACCACCTGTCGGGCGATGGGCCGCCTGATCGGAGCCAGCTCAAGCACCAAGGCAGGCTGGCGGCCTGGGATTATTGCGTTGGCGGCGAGCCCCGCGGCAAAAGTGATCGCGGCGATAAGGCCGAAGGCCCCCACCGCGGCGAGCGGCCCGGCGAACGGGGCCACCGCAGCCACCACGACGGCCGAGCGAGCCGAGCAGGGTGTCATGGTCACCAGGAAGGCGCCGAGAAGGCGCTCGCGGCGCGTCGGCAGGACGCGGGTGCCGTAGATGGCCGGGACGTTGCAGCCGCTGGCGGCCAGGAGCGGGATGGCGGCTCGGCCGGGCAGCCCGAGAGTGTTGAAGAGGCGATCGGTCAGAACCGCGGCGCTGGTCAGGTAGCCTGAATCCTCCAGAATGGCGAGCAGTACGTAGAAGGTCAGGATGTAGGGGACGCCGACCGACAAGAGGCCGAGAATTCCTCCATCGAGGCCCCATAGGAGCCCGGCAGCCACGACTGGTTGCGGGACCAGCGAATGAATGGCGACGCCTAGGACTGGTGAGACAGTTGCGCTCCAGGCGTTTGTCAATAACGTCGAGAGAGTGCCGCCGATCCACATCATCGTTCCGAAGACGAGCGCGGTGACGGCGAAGAAGATCGGCAACCCCGGCCACGGTGACGTGCTCCAGACCGCGAACCGGTCGGCCAATCGAACGGGGACGTCGCGGCGGCGTTCGACCTGTTTGGCCCAGTCGGCGGCGACGCGCCAGCGCGCTGACTCCAGGGTTTGGCCCAGTCGCAGCGAGGCGGCGCCGCGGGCGGAGATCACAGATTCACCCACCATCTCGCCCAAGCCCCAACCGTCGGTGTCGAGCGCCGCCGCACCGAGGGAGTGGCCGGGCGCAATAGTCCGGGCGAGCGTGTCCAGCTGGAGCTCCAGTTGCGGGCCGTATACCCGGGCAGGCACGGTGCCACGCGGCGCGGCTCCCGCGAGGCGCGCGCGGCGCTGGCGGGCGAGGCTTACGGCCTGGGCGACAGCGGCGCCGACCCCGCGGCCGCTGCGGCCAATAGTTTCGTGGACGGGCGCGGCCAGCAACTGCGAGAGCCGGCCGGCATCCACGTCGATGCCTCTCGCGGTGGCCTCATCGCTCAGGTTGGCGGCGAACACGACGGGCAAGCCCAGGTCTCGACAGGCAAGGGCCAGAGGCAAGTGCCGCCGCAGATCGCCGGCATCGCCGACGACGAGTATTGCGTCCGGCCGTGCAGCCACGAGGTCGCGCCAGAAGGGCCCTCCACCGGCGGGGCTGTCTTCCAGAGAGAGCGTGCCTGGCAGGTCCACCAGGTATGCGTCGCCCTCGGGGAGGTGGATCGTGCGCCGCGACGCCGCGAGGGTCGTCCCGGGTGCGTTCACCGTCTCCGCGAACCGCCCAGTCGCCACGCCAAACAGCGTGGACTTGCCCACGTTGGGCCGGCCCACGAGTGCCACCACGGGCAGGTCCGGGCCATGATCCGTGGCAGCGGTCTCGTGGCAACCATGCGTCAGCATCCCGGTTTCGCGACCTCTACAGGATCCACGAGCACTCCGGCGGCCAGGCTGCGGGCGATGGCGAGCCTGGTGCGGCCCAGCTGAACGATCAACGGCCCGCCCAGGGCAAGCCGACGTTCGACGCTGACCTCGACCCCGACGTCGATCCCTTCCGGAGACAGGAACGCCCGGCATGCCGAATCGATGGCCACGACCCGTAGCGGCCGCTCCATCGCGGCATCCACGAGCCGGCCCCGGCCTGGCACTGCGGCGTGGGCCGCCGATACCCGAGTTGCCAACTCAGAATTACACACACGCACAGTAAGCCTGATTCGCGGCCGTCTCGATAGTGACGAATGGCCCCTGTGGCGGGAGCGCACGGCCCGGCCTACGCATGGCCCAACCCCAACGGCCACGGGGACGAAACAATGCGGGCTGGCGATCCCGGCCGCCTGAGTCGACTGTCTGCATCTGGGACCGCGCCGGTACGCATCCGATGGCGACGGTTCGCAGCACGGAACGCCATCTTCCGAGCGATGCGGCCCGTGGCCGCCGTGGCTTACCGACCGGCGCAAGTCGCGTGGCGGAGTTAGTCTCGATCCTGTAACCCGCAGCAGGTTGAGATATGACCACGCCCTACACCTTCTTCGCCGATCTGGCCAAAGAGGCTCCCATCCCGGCCCGAGGCATCCTGAGTCAGACGCTTTCTAACGAGGGCGACATCGAGTTCCTGCTCTTCGCCTTCGCCGCGGGCGAGCAGCTATCGGAGCACACGTCGGCCCGACCGGCGATCATCCACATACTCGCAGGCGAGGGCGAGTTGACTGTCGGCGGTGACATCCATCCGGCCCGGCCGGGCACATGGTTGCGTATGGCGCCCGAGGTGAAACACAGCCTCGTGGCACGGACTCCCATCCAGATGGCGCTCTACCTGCTCCCGCGCTAGGGAGCGGTCACGAACCGGCGACACTGGGTCGACGAATTGGAGTAAACCGATGGCCTTCGGCTCATCTACTTCACTGCGATTGCCCTCTGCCCGCGAGGGCCGTGTCGTCGAGTCGAGGCGGGCGTCTTGAAGGCCGGTGGACGCAAAGTCGGCGCCAAGCAGCGGCTTGCAGAGGGCGCTGCTCGTTCTGGCAGCGAAACCGGCGGGTGCCGGATTCGGCTGTTCGATGCCGACCGGACTGACCATGAGTTGAGCTTCGACACCGCGCTGGCCGAGAAACTGACCGAGCGCCAGCTGCTCTGGATCGATGTGCCCTCGCCGATGGATCCAGACAAAGCGGCGGCTCTTGTTGAGCGACTCGACCTCAAGCCCGTGACGCGAGAATCGTTGGTGGAAGGCCTCGCGATTCCGACAATTGCGCTCCACGGGTCGTACTTCACTCTCGCCCTGGCAACGATCGCCAGCCATCACGACCGCGAGCAAGCCCGTTGGCTGACGATCATCGCCGGCCGGAATGTGATCGTGACGGTCCACGCAGAGGCGATTGATTTCCTCGACAAGCTCGACGGTCGGATCGAGGCGGACACCCTGGTCGGTCTCATCGACTCCGGATCTTTCGTAGCCGCGATCCTTGATGAGGTGGTCACCGGCTACTTCGCCGCCGTCGACGCTATCGAGGATTCAATCGATAGCCTGGACTCGAAGTCGCTGCGACGCGATGTCCGCGACGATTTGCTGCTCGAACTCATCGCCCTGCGTCAGAGGATCGCCCGGCTTCGCCGGGTCGTGTCCTCTCACCGCGAGTTGTTCGCGGCGCTCGGTCGGCCGGACTTCGCGGCGATCACGGGAGGCGACGTGGCCGAGCCGTATCGCACCGTGGCGGAGCGCTACGAGCGGGCGGTCGAGGCGGTGAAGAGCGGCCGTGAGCTGCTACTGGGCTCCTTCGACGTCTACATGACGCGGACGGCGCAGCGCACCAACGAGATCGTCAAGACCCTGACCATAGTCTCCATCCTGCTGCTGCCGGCCGGCGTCATCGCGGGTGTCATG
>JAYUDR010000270.1:0-3249 GCA_043739665.1 Chloroflexota bacterium | reverse complement strand
TCGACGTTCCCCCAGTCGGCGCCGATAGCCCACGCCCCGAAGCCGATGGCGCTGACTTCTCGACCGGTCTTGCCAAGCCTGCGGTACTGCAACGTCGCGTCTCCTCTTAGCTTGCGGTTCGCCACAGGGGCGTACCGGTACTCGCGTTAGCTTAGCCCCACTGCCGCCAACGGCGATCAGCGACCGGGCGCGCCGGCCTCTGCCGCCGGCAAGGCCAGCTCGACAAAGCGGCAGAGGGCGTTGGCGAGCCGCATCTGGCGTGGCGTGCGGGCGCGGACAAGGATCAGGGCCGGGCTGGCGACGACCGCTGCCAGGCAGCGCGCCCGAGACGTAGCGACGTTGAGGCGGTTGAGGCTGTAGAGGAACTCCATTCCGCGGGGCGCCTCCTCCGGCCCGGAAGTGGTCATGGAATAGATCGATAGAGGCGCCTCCTGGCCCTGGAACTTGTCCACCGTGCCGACCCGCGCGGCCGGCAGCCGCCTCTGGATCTCCGCCACCTGGGCGTTGTACGGGGCCACGATGAGGACGTCGTTCCAGGTCAACGGATGCTCGATGCCTGCCTTGTCGGTCCAGGTCGACCCGCCTTCGACCAGATCGCGAACAAGCCCGGCGACAAGTTCCGCTTCCTCCGGCGACTCGCTAGCATTGCCGACGTGGCTCGCCGGCACGAATCGAACGCCGGTGCCCGAAATCCGGCCGGGTGCCTCCAGATCCTGGACCTCGAGGCCGGCGGCCGACTCCAGCCGCCCCTCGTAAAAGGCCTCCGAGGTGAACCGGCATAGGGCCGGGTGGAGCCGCCGGGTGTGCTCAAGAAAGAGGCCTCGGTCGGCCGGCATCGTCGATTCCTTGCCCAGCACGTGGCCCAATGCGGAGGCCTCGGCCCCGGGCGGGTGCGTGCCTTGGAGCGGCTGATCGAGTTGCTGCGGGTCGCCCAGCAGGACCAGGTTCCGGGCCGCGGGCGAGACCGCCACCGCGTTGGCGAGCGACAACTGGCCGGCCTCGTCCACGACAAGCGTGTCGAGCGATTCCGCGAACTCGGGCCGCGACCAGACCCAGGCCGTGCCGCCCACGACGTCCAGCTCACCGGCATCGATGGCAGTCAGCAGCGCCGCGTTGCTCGGCACGGGTACGGCCGCCTCGGAGGTGCAGCAGCCGCTCATGTCGGTCTTCTGGCCGATGCGAACCCTCATGCCGCGCTCGGCCGCTCGCTCCGCCACCTCATCAAGGAGGTGCCCGATCACTTTGTGGCTGTTGGCCGTGACGCCGACCACGCGCCCGAGCCGAACCAGCTCCACGATCGCGGCCGCGCCCAGGTATGTCTTGCCCGAGCCGGGCGGGCCCTGAACCGCCAGACAGCTGCCCGCCAGCGACGGCGCCATGCGGAGGGCCGCGTCCAGCGCCTCCTCGTCCGGCCGGCAAAGCGGCTCCCCAGCCCCGTCTCCGGCGACCGCGCCACCGGTCCGGGGCGGCCGCCGAAGCAGCAGCTCACGAGCGGCCTGATACTCGCCCGGCCCATCGATACCGTGGTCGGCGACCCACTCTCCGACGCGCAAGAGGCTGTCGCGGAGCGGAGCGGTGGCCACGTGTCCGCTCGGAACGAGCGACGTGGGATGCGGTCCGTCCGTCGCGTGCCCCCGCCGCAGGTCCAGAGTCCCCGCCGCGGCGTCCAGCGCCACCACGCTCCCCGGCGATCGCCCCGTGGCCGGGTCGCATACCTCGGTGCCAACGTCAATCGCGTGCTCCTGCTCGGGGAAGCGATAGCGGTAGACCGTGGATCGCGCCACCGGCCCCAGACATTCGACCAACTCGAGCCCGCCGATTGGCTCACGTTCGGCGACCCGCTCCACGTCCGTCAGGTCGTTCATTAGGTGGAAGAAGCGCCACCAGAAGGCCTTCTCCTCGCGGCGGTGCCAGCTCAGAAGCTGGGCCAGGAGCCAGCTCGCCTGCTGCGCCCGCGTCCGATCGGCGGCCGCGTCGGGAACCCCCTGGCACAGCCGCTCGCTGACCACGGCAACATGGGCGAGGTGCTCGGACAATGCTTCGGCCGCCTCCGGCGCCGCCGGCCCGGGTCGCGGGAGCGGCTCTCCGACCTGCCGCGCCAGCTCCGGGCGCCTCGCCTCCAGCCAGTCGCGGAGCAGCCAATTGGAGACGCAGTCGTCGCGGTTGTAGGCCTCGATGCTTCGCAACGTCTCATTGGTACCCGGCAATCGCGCCTCGGCCGTGCCGGTCTCCGCCTCGGCCAGCCAGGCCTCAAAGGCGACGATGCTCGACCCCGCGTCCCGCAGGTTCTCCTCGCGAGTGAGGCCATACAGCGGCTCGAGCTTCTTGATCGAGTAGCTCTCCACCGAGGCGCGCAAACCCTGCCGAACCGCCCGATACAGGTCCACGAAAACCTTGCCTCGGAGCAGCCTGTCCACCTCCAGCTCACGCGTGCCGTGGCGGCCCATCAATCGCCCGGCTGCCGTCGTCTCGTACGGGGCGTAGTGGTAGATGTGGATCTCGGGATCCCGCGCCAGCCGGTCCATCATCAGGTCTATCGTCTGCTCGAAGGCGCGCTTCTCCGACTCGTGGGTCACCTGCCCGTTCTCATCGACCGCCCAGAAGGCGTGGAAGGTCGGCTCCCCGCCCGCAGGCTCCCCGCCCGCAGGCTCCCCGTTGGGCGCGAGGACGCCGGGCTCCAGGATTCCGAACAAGTAGTCGACCCCATCGTCCAGGGCGAACGGGTCTCCTTCTATGTCGAAGAAGAGGTCTCCGGGCCTCGGCGGAGGTAGGCTCGTCAGGCCGCGGTTTGGCTCCAGGGTGCCGTCCCGCAGCCGGCTCGGCGGCAGCAGTTCGTAGAGCATGGCGCCCTCGTCCTGACCCCGGACCTGGATGCGGGCCTGGTCGCGACCTGTCTGCAGAGTCCCAAGGCCGACGTCGCCCAGCGGCTCCGCGAGCGGCAGATCCAGCCCGGCAAGGCCGCGCCGCGTCGCCACTCCCCTGCTCTTGAGGGCCTTGCGCATGCGGGTTGGGGCGCCGGCCACGAGCGAGAGATCGTCGTCGGCTCGGCGACGCGCGGCGCAAAGCTGGCTCCAGCGGCAGACGTCGCAGTGTTCGACCGGTTCCGGGTACGTCCCGATCGGCGGATACGCGACTCCGAGCGGCTGCCCCGGGGCGTCAGCGCCTGCGTCCGCACCACGCTCGGCCACGCCCCGCGCCCGCCCGCGCCCGTCCAGGCCGGCCGCCGCCACTCTGGTTTCGAAGGCCGCC
>JAYUDR010000269.1:0-3262 GCA_043739665.1 Chloroflexota bacterium | reverse complement strand
CGTGCGTATCTTCGGCGGCCGGGACTGGACCTGGGGCGCTGCGATGGGTCTCGGATTCCTCCTCCTCCTCGTGGTCGTCGCGGCCGCAGCCGGCCTGGCCGGCTTCATCGCCTTCGACTCGTTCCGCGGCCTGACATGGTTCATGGGCAAGACATACTTCTTCGTCTTCGTCTTCATCTGGATGCGGGCCACCCTGCCGCGGGTCCGTGTCGACCAACTGATGGGATTTGCCTGGAAATGGCTGCTACCCGCCTCGCTTCTCAATCTGTTCGTGACGGCGACCGCCGTCGTGCTGGTCCACGGGTGAGGGCGCGATGAGCTTCGTTCCCGGCCTCGGCATCGCCAAGGGAATGGCTCTGACGCTGCGCCGTTTCTTTGCCCCAAAGGCCACCATCCAGTACCCGGAGGCGGCGCCGGACGTGGCCGTCCGCTTCCGCGGCCGACTGCAGCTGCTGTACGACGAGCTGGGCAACATCAAGTGCGAGACCTGCTTCCAGTGCGCCCAGGCCTGCCCGGTCGAGTGCATCGACATGGGCGGCTTTGACACGCGGGGCCGCTTCCACATCCATTGGGGCGAGGCCGAGACATACGCCGAGCGACGCGGAGAGTCCGCCCTCCGGCGTTCCGGGCGGCCGGTACCCGATCCTTCCTACACCCACTTTGAGGCGATCGACACGACCCCAGTAGACGCGATCCTGGCGCGCTTCGACTACGACCACACGAAGATGCTCGAGATCTTGGAGGCAATCCAGGGGGTTTACGCCTACCTGCCCGTCGCCGCGATCATGCGCGTCAGCCAGCTTTCCGGCGCGCCCTACGCCCTCATCTACGGCACCGCCACCTTCTACCGCCAATTCCGCTTCGAGGTCCCCGGCCGGACCGTGGCCGTTTGCCGCTGCACGGCCTGCGTCCTCGCCGGCGCCGGCCGCGTGGCCAGGTCACTCGCCAGGGAGTTGGGCACGGAGATCGGCCGGCGCCCGGCCGCGACCGGTGGCGTGGCCCTGGAATCCGTGCCGGCCCACTTCCCAGGCGAAGCGTCGCCGCTTGTCACTCTCGACGGGCAGCCCCAACACGTGACCGTCGCGGGCGCCGCGGCCTGGGCCCGGAGCCTGGTGGGCAATGGCCTCGGCGGCGCCGCCGCTCGCCCCACCGACGCTCCCAACGTCCCGGGCAGGAGCGTGGCATGACCGCCGCAACCATCCTGTCGACCCCGCCCAGATTCCCACGTCTACTGCTGCCGGCAACCCTGCCGGCTGATGCCACCGACCTGGCCGCGGCCGTCGGGGCCGGTGCCTTCACCGGCCTGCGCGCGGCCGTCGAGAAGCTCACGTCCGAAGGTGTGATCAAAGCCGTCGCCGAGTCGGGGATGATCGGCCGCGGCGGCCCCGGCCCCGGCCGCAGCGCCGGCGTTGGCGAGAAATGGCGCATCTGCGCGGGCACAGCGGCCGACCAACACTACGTCGTGGTCAACGCCTACCAGTCCGATCCGGCCGTTCTCACGGACCGCGTCCTGATCGAGAACAACCCGTTCGCCGTCCTGGAGGGCGCGGCAATCGCCGCCTTCGCCATCGGCGCGAGCGAGGTCATCGTGGCCGTTCGAATAGAGGCCGTGGACGCCATCCGCGTCCTTGAAACCGCCATCGCCGCGGCCGAAGAGGCGGGCTATCTGGGCAGTAGTGTGCTCGGCACGGGCACACAGATCCACGTCTCGGTCAGGCCGCTTCAAGGCGCCTACATGCTGGGCGAGGAGACCGTCCTGATCAAGGGCCTGGAGGGCAAGCGCGGCCAGCCCGAACAGCAACCGCCATACACGACCACGCGGGGCCTGTTCGGCAAACCTACCCTCATCCACGGCCCGCAGACCTTCGCTGCGATTCCCACGATCCTTAACGGCGGCCTGGCCGGTTTCGATGAAACATCGCCCCGAGCCTTCGCCGGCACGGTCCTGGTCCAGATATCGGGAGCGGTCGCCCACCCCGGCATTGCCGAGGTCCCGTTCGGAGCCACGCTCCGCGATATCGTCGAAGTGGCCGGCGGCACCCCATCCGGGCACAAGATCAAAGCCTTGCTCGTCGGCGGTCCGTCGGGCGGCATCCTTCCGGTCGATGGCCTTGACGTCATCTTCGACCACGAAAACCTCGAGAGGGCGGGCGCCCACCTGGGCTCCGGCTCGATCGTGGTGATAGACCAGCACAGCTGCGTGGTGGATCTGGCGGCCGTCCTGACCCGCTTCTGCGCCGACGAGGCCTGCGGCAAAACCATTCCGTGCCGCATCGGGCTGCGACGCCTGGCAGAAATCGGTGCCCGGTTCTGCGACGGCCAGCCGCGCGGCGACGACGTCACCCGCCTGCTTGACCTTTCGCACGACATCGTCGAGAGCGCTCTCTGCGACCATGAGCGTCGCGCCACGCTTGCCCTCCAGAGCGTCGTCCGCTACTTCCGTGACGAGCTCGACGCCCACATCCTTCGCAACAGTTGTCCCGCCGGTATCTGCCATCCAAAGGCCGAGACCCGAGCCGGGCGGTCTCCCGAGGCGTCCCATGCGTAAGCCGACTCGCCCCAGCCCCTCCGCCCCGCCCGCGGTCGATTCGGCCGTGGCCCACGGTCTCGAACAGGTGCCGTCCACCAATCCAGTGGCTCCCGCGACCGCCTCGTTGGAGCTGACGCGCCTCGAGAACCACGACGAAACCGCGGTCGACCTTCGCCATTTGCTCCGACCTGCGCCGAACCAGCGCTCGACGTGGAACGACAACGCCGGCCGCGTGGACAGCCGGCCCGACGCGAAGACACCGTTCAACACAGTCACGCCGCTCGACGACTCGCGGTCTGAGCATCTGATCACGGCCCAGGCACCGCAGCGCCCTGTCTCGACGCCGGCCTTCCGGATTGAAGTCGATGGCCGCGTCGTCGAGGGTCGCGAAGGCCAGACGATCCTCGAAGTCTGCCGGGCCAACGGCATCGAGATTCCGACCCTCTGCTACGAGCCAAAACTCCCCGGCTTCGGCGCCTGCCGGATGTGTGTCGTAGAGGTCGAGGGCGAGGAGCATCCGCCCATCTCGTGCTCGCGCGCCGCGGAACCGGGGATGGTCGTTCGGACTCAGACCGAGGAGATCCGGCGGCTGCGGAGGACCAACCTCGAGCTGATCTTCAGCGACCACAACGCCTACTGCCTGCCGCCCTGCCAGAACAAGTGCCCCAGCCACATCGACATTCCGGGGTTCCTAAAGGCCAACGCAGAGGGCCAGTTCCGAGAGTCGGCCCG
>JAYUDR010000268.1:0-19240 GCA_043739665.1 Chloroflexota bacterium | reverse complement strand
ACGGGGCCTTCCATGTGTGCTCGTTCAACATCCTGCGTCCGGGTGCGATGACGGGTCCTGACAGGTCCGGGCCAGGACGAAGTCTGGTCTACGGCTCGACCTTGGCCGCCTCCCGGCGCTCGCGATTCGCCTCCCAGAGCAGAAGCGCCAGGACCCCGAAGAACGTGAGCGGGATGCTCGCGGCTGCCGGCCAGCTCGGGGCGCTGCCATCGACGAAAGCGAAGAGCGCGATCCAGCCGAGTAGCGGGATGAGCGCAGCCCACTTGCGGCCACGGCTCACCAGCCAGGCGACCGGCAGGAGGAGCAGCACCGCGTAATGGTCGCGCAGCGGTGAGGAGAGCAGCTGGCTGACCACTATCGTGACCTGCAGGCTGGCCACGGGAGAAGCCCACCGGAAAGCCGCCAGCAACGCCGCGGCCGCAAGCGCCACAGAGGCTAGCTGCACGGCCGAGGCCACGTCGTCAGACGCGCCCGCGAGATGAGCGACCGCGCCCGGCGCAAAGTTGTGGGCCGTGGACAGCTGGCCGGCCAGGCCGCGCACCAGATCGGCGTAGATGGTCCACGCCCCCAGACCCGTGACGACGGTTGCCGCCGCGGCCGCCGCCAGCCCCACCCCCAGCGCCACTGCGACCGCCCGCCACCGTCCCGTGGCCAGAGCCCACACACCGAGCAGGGCCGGCTGCACCTTCACGAGCGCGCCGATCGCCGTCGCCGCGCCCACCGCCCACGGCCGATCGATCCACCGCCACGCCGCCGCGAACGCAAGGAAAAGGATCGGTTCCACCTGGCCGAGCTTCACGGCGTACAACAGCGGCCAATCGAGCGCGGCCACGATGACGATCAGCCAGCGCACGTCACGCCGGACCGGCATCAGGGCCACGCCCACCAGGAAGGTCGCGGCCATGGCCACGCACCACGCGCCCGCGGCAGCTCCCCCAAAGAGCAGCCACGGGACGAGGGCCACGGCGAAGGCCGGCGGGTACGTGTAAGTGCCGGGACAGGTGCCGACGGCGATGGAGAAGGCGTTGTCGTAGATCGGCCGCCCATCGAGCAGGTGGCGGGCCGCGCCCTCGTAGCAGGTGTAGTCGTAGCCGAGCGTCTTGCCGGCGGAGGCGAGCACCAGGCCGAGCATCAGGACCAGCAACCCGACCGAACCGATGGCCACGATCAGGTCCGTCAGCCGCCATCGTGTCGTTGCCGACGGCTCGGCGACGTTCATAACTCTGGCGTTCCCCGCGAACTCTCGACGACCATACGCTTTACGCCGCGGTGGGCGAATCGAATTCGAACCAGATCCCAGGCGACCCGCAGCGCCAGCCCCAGCCGAGCCTGCATTCGCGAGCCCCGGCGATCTGCCCAAGTGATCGGCACGATGGCGATCCGGTAGCCGCGCCGTCGGGCCAGATATATGAGGTCAACATCGAAGACGATGCTCGTGATCCGCAGTTGGCCGAAGAGATCGCGCGCGGCTGAGCGCGTGAACCCCTTGAACCCGCATTGGGTGTCCCGGACTGGGCCGGTTACCCACAGCTGCGCCGCAAAGCGGAATACCTTGCCGATGAGCCGCCGGAAACGTGGCTGCGTCGCGCGCATGTCCGAGCCGTCGGTCTGAATTCGACTGCCCAGGGCAACATCGGCATCCCCAAGCGCGGCGACGAGCCGTGGCAGCATGTCGGGCGGCGTGGCCATGTCCGCATCGGCGAAAACGAGCACGTCGCCTTCGGCGGCTAGCATCCCCGCCCGAACCGCCGAGCCCTTGCCGCCGTGTGGAACCGTCAGCAGCCTCAGCGTCGGGCAACCGGGCCCAGCCGCCGCCCCCGCGGCCGCGGGGGCGGCGGTCCCGTCCACAAACTCAGTCCGGGCTCTGACCAGAGCCGCGGTTCCGTCCGTGCTGCCGTCGTCCACCACGAGAACGCTCACGCTCGCCGGCAGCACCCCGATCACCTCACACAGGTAGCCGAACAGCTCGTCCAACGCCGGCCCAAGCCGAGCCTCCTCGTTGTACGCGGGCAGAACGATGCCAAGGCTGGAAACCATGAGCGGGAGTGTAGGGCACCGCCACTCCGGACACGCGACCGCACCCACGCCCACGCCCGCACCCACGCCCGCGCCCGCGCCCGCGCCCGCGCCGGCGAACCTCTACCCCGGCCGGCGGCGGGGCCCTAGGTCCTTAGTACCAATGGAGTGGCACCCGGGCGATGCTACGCTGCCTTGCCGTGCGTATCCCCGTCGCTCTGTTTGCGCTCGCTTTGGCCGTCCGTGCGGTCGTATTCGGGCTGCATCCGGACGCTGCCTACCCGGACTCGTACTACTACGTCGACGTGGCCCGCGCCCTTCACGCCGGGCAGGGCTTCAACATCGACTTCATTTGGTCTTTCGTCGACGTTGGCGGCCGCATTCCGGCCCATCCGATCCTGCCCATCCCGAGCAACGCCCACTGGATGCCTTTGGCGGCCATCATCCAGTTGCCGACCATGTGGCTTCTCGGCGCCACGCCGCTGGCCTCGGTGATCCCGTTCGCGATCATCGGCTCACTGGCAGCGCCCGTGACCTGGCTGCTCGCCCGAGACATCGGGTGCTCGCCGCACGTGGCGTTGCTGGCCGGCATCGCCGTAGCCGCCCCGGCGGCCGCCACCATCTTCATGGCCCAGCCGGACAACCTGGCTCTGTACCAACCACTCGGCACGGCCGTCCTGTGGCTGACCGTTCGCGGGCTCAAGGGCCACCACGGGTCGTATGCCCTCGCCGGCCTCGTCGTCGGTCTAGCCACTCTGGCTCGAAACGATGGCATTTTCCTAGGCGCGGTCGTCGGCCTCGCCTTCGCCTGGGATCGCGGGCGCGCGTGGCGAGCCTCGCGGTCGAATGGCTCCCGGCGGTCGAATGGCTCCCGCGCGCCGGCCATCCCGTGGCGTTACGCCTTCGCCTGCTTCGGCCTCTTCCTGGTCGTCATGGCGCCCTGGTATGCGCGCCAGCTGGCCGTCTTCGGCAGCCTCTCGCCATCCTCGACTTCGGGCCGGATCCTGCTCATCTCCACGTACGAGCAGATGAACAGCGTGACCGGCGATACCTCGCTGGCCGGTTTCCTCGGCCAGGGCGTGGGGCCCTTGCTGCAGAGCCGCGTGCTCGGCTTGGTTTCGGCCCTGCAGATCTACTTCGTCATCGCCATCCCGATCGTGCTTGCGCCCTTCGTCCTGATCGGCGCCTGGGCGCGAAGACATTCGCTCGAATTCGGGCCTTTCTTCTTATACGCCGGCCTGCTGTTCGCCGCCTCGGGCCTGCTGTTCGCCGTCCACGTGCCGTACGGAACGTTCCTGCATTCGGCCGTGGCGCTGGTGCCATTCACCTTCATTCTGGCGTTTGAGGGCGCTGTCCTGGCTTCGCGATGGGCCGCCCAACACCGCCGCGCCTGGACCGAGGATGGCGCGGCTCGCCTCTTCCTCGTCGTGGCGGCGGCCTCTGTCGTGCTCAACGCCGCGGCCTTCACGGCCCTAGCGATTCCATCATGGAACGCCGATCGTGACACTCGAGTTGCCACCGCTCAAGCCCTCGACGCGGCGGGCGCCCCAAAGACCGACCTGCTCCTCAGCGCCGACCCGGGCGGCTTTAAGTACTTCACCGGTCGGGGTGGCGTGGTGACGCCCAACGACTCGCTCGAGGTCATCCGGCAGGTCGCCTCCGACTACGACATTCGATGGCTGGTGCTGGAGCGGGCCCACCTGGTGGAGCCGATGTTCCCGGTGATCGAGTCGAAGTCAAGGCCGGCCTGGATTGGGGGCCCGATCTTCACCATTCCCTACACCGGACCAAAGACGGGCGACGCGGCCGCCGACGGCGCGCCTGCCATGGCCATTTATCCAGTCTGCACGCGCTCAGACGACGTGCGATGCGGATCGATGCCGTGAGCCGGCGAGAGGCGTGGCTCACGGCCGGCGCCATCTTCGCGATCGCGCTGATTGTGCGGGCCGTGGCTGCGGCAGCGGTGAGCTTTCCGGTCCCGGAGAACACGGCCTACTACGCCGGCGTTGCCCGCAACCTCGTCGAGGGACGGGGCCTGATCAGCGACAGTCTGTGGAGCTACGGAACGCAGCCCCTGGCGGTGCCGCGGGCTGCGTTCGAGGTCTGGATGCCGCTGCCGTCGCTCCTCGCCGCCATCCCGATGGCAATCCTGGGGGCGGCCAACTGGTTCCGGGCGGCGCAAGTGGCCTCGGTCCTGGTGAGTTCCGCCATACCGGTTCTGGCCTGGCGCTTCGGCGCCGACATGGCCGCGGAGTTGGGGCTGCCCGTCGGCCGCGGCCGGGCGCTGGCCGTTGGATCGGGCCTGGTGACGGCCGGTCTGGGACCGCTCGTCCTTTACGGCGCCCTGCCCGATTCCACAGCCCTCTTCGCGGCCCTCTCTCTGGCGGCGTGCCTGCTGATGACACGGATCGTAGCGCGCGAGACGGCTCGCGGAGGGCGAGACGGAGCGCCAGACGGCTCGCGCGACGAGCACGTGGCCTCGACACGCCCCTTGATCGGTCTCGGTCTGCTCCTCGGCCTGGCAGCCCTCACCCGTAGCGAGGCCATCTGGCTGGGTCTGGCATGGGCCGCGATGGCCTGGCTGTGGACTCCAGGCAGCCGACGCCGCCGGCTCATCCTGATCGCGACGCCCGCCATCGTTGCGGGGCTCGTCTTCGCCCCGTGGGCGGCACGCAATGCCTTCGTCTTCGGAACGCCGCTGCCGGGGCAGACGATCTCCAACGCCCTATTCGCCCACGAATACGACGTCTTTGCCTACCAGAGCCAGCCAAGCCTGGTCGGCTACCTGGCCCAGGGTCCGGCCGCCCTCTTGAGCCAGCACCTAAGCGGCATCGCCCACAACCTGTTCGACGTGCTGGTCATTCCGGCATTTCCAGTGAGCGTTCTTGGGCTGCTGGCCCTGCTCTGGACCGGGCGCCGCCGTGCGCTCCGCCCCCTCGTCCTGACCGCGGGGCTCACGTTCGCTACCACCAGCCTGATCTTCCCGGTGGCGACAACCTCCGGAACCTTCCTGCACGCGGCCGGGGCGGTCTACGTCCTGCTGACGATCAGCTGTCTCGTAGCCTTGAATTCGCTCGTCGTTGGCATCGGCAGGCTGCGCCACTGGACGCGGCCGGTGGCCTGGATCGGGCCGGGCCTGGCCATCGCGACCATCCTGCCGCTGTGCGGCGTCACCGTCACCGGCATGGCCCGGCAGTCAGACGACGTCCAAGCCCGGTATGGGGCCTTGCCCGCGGCCATGGCCCGAGCCGGGGTTCCGCTAGAGACCGCCGGCCCCGTCATCACCGATAACCCGATCTGGCTGGCCGAGGCCGCACGAATCCCCACCCTGGCCCTGCCGCAGGAGTCACCGGACGCCGTCCTGGCTCTGGCCCACCGCTTCGGCGCCCAGATTCTCGTTGTCAGAGATAACGGCAGCAAGTGGCCGGCAATTCTTGGCGACGGCGGGACGGCCGCACTATGCTTCCAGAAGGTCCCTCTGGCCGATAACGCCGGCAGAGAGGTGGCAGAAGGATCACCCTTGGCCGACATCCACGTCTTCCGGATCGTCTGTCCATGAGAGACGCCCCCTATACTCCCAACGGTATGGACGCTGCGAGAGGCGCCACGGAATCGCGCGATTCGCGCTTCGACGAACTTTACGCCGAAGCGAAGTCCACGCTGGGCTACGGGGCCAACAACCTCCGCTCAGTCTCCGAGCGATACCGCGAGGCCTACCACGACACTCTGGGACGCTGGCATAACCTGCGCGACGAGGGCGAGGCAGCCGACCGCGCCCCATTAAGCGCCATAGTCATGGCCGATCCGGCCGCCGCCGCCGAGGCAGGCGCCGAAGATGCCCGTCAGAAGGCTCTCAGGGCGGAAGTCGAACGCCTGACGTCGGATTTGGGTCGCCACCAGCAGGAGCTTTCCAAGCTGGAGCTTTCGGTTCGGAGCATGGAGAACGCCTGGCTCTTTCTGGAGCGTGGCGACGCCAGCCTGGCCACAGAGGTCGCCGACGCCGGCCTGGCCACCGATCTGCAAATGCGCATCGTGCAGGCCCAGGAGGCCGAGCGCTCACGCCTGGCGCAGGAGGTCCACGACGGCCCGGCCCAAGCCCTATCCAACGCCATCTTCCAGGTTGAGTACATCGAGCGGGTCCTCAACGAAGATGTTCGTATGGCTGCCAGCGAGTTGCGATTCCTGCGCCAGCTGCTCCGGCGCGAGCTGGGCGAGGTCCGCACCTTCATCAGCCAGCTCCGACCGCCCCTGCTCGACGAACTCGGCCTGGAAGGCTCGATCGAGGACGCCGTTGCGAGCATGGCTGCACTTACCGGGGCCACGGTGGAGACGGACATGCGCGCTCCCGGCGACCGACTCAACCCCTCACAGCAGACCGCGGTGCTGCGCATCGTGCAGGAGGCGCTCCAAAATATCCGCAAACATGCGGGCGCAAGTCGTACTGTCGTGTCGACACGGCTCGAGCCATCGAAATGGATCCTTGAAGTCTCCGACAACGGCCGTGGTTTCGATGTCAGCGCGGTTGCGGCTCGAGGTCGGCGTAACTTCGGCCTCCAGTTCATGAGGGAGAGAGCCGGGCTAATCGGTGCCAAATTTGAGGTTAGGTCCCGACCGGGCGGCGGAACAGTCGTCGGCCTGTCGATTCCAATGGGAGAGGAAAGCGCATGACTGCCATCGACTACGGCGGGCCGGAGAGACGCCGACCTGGTGACCGGGCGGATAAGACCACGATTCTCCTGGTCGACGATCACGCCCTATTCCGGGTCGGGATGCGCAACATCCTCGAGAAAGAGCCCGGCATGGAGGTCGTCGGCGAAGCCGAGGACACCCAGGGTGCCTTTGAGTTATCGATCCAGCTGTCGCCCGATATCATTCTGATGGACCTCTCTCTGCCGCCTCCCGGTGGCATCGAGACGACACAGCGGATCAAGCGCGAGCTGCCGTCGGCGGGGATCATCGTTTTGGCCGTCAACGAGGACGAGGACGCCCTCTTCGACGCGATCAAGGCAGGCGCGGCCGCCTTCATCCTCAAGGACGTGTCCCCCGATGACCTGGTTACGATCATCCGCCGCGTCGCGGCCGGAGAGTACCTGATCAACGACAAGGTCTTTGCCAAGCCGGCCGTCGCCAGCCGTGTCCTCAAGGAGTTCCGCGAGCTTGCCATCTACGGCCAGGAAGCCGCGCCGATCTTTGCGCCCCTCTCGCCGCGCGAGGTTGAAATCCTGGACAACATCGCCCAGGGCATGACCAACAAGCAGGTCGCCTACGCCCTCTCGATCAGCGAACAGACCGTCAAAAACCATATGTCCAGCATCCTGCGCAAGTTGAGCGTCAACGACCGCACTCAGGCCGTCGTCTACGCCATGCGCCAGGGCTGGATCCGTATGCCCGAGGACTGATCCACCTGTGGCACTAGACGCACTACCGCTCTCGCTGCTCGAGATTGCGGAACGGGCCCGGCGCGAAGTCGATCTCCTGACCAGGGAGATGGGCGAGATCGAAGGGCTCGTCCAGCAGGCTCGAAATGAGGCGACCCACCACGAGACGAAGCGCTCGCAGACGCTGGACCGGCTCAAGACCGGATCCGTCTACGACACCGAGAGCGAGGAGGGCCAGCAAACCGCCCAGCTGATTGCCTTGACCCGGCGCTCCGCCGTTATGGAAGCCCAGGTAGACGTCCTGGAGGGCAAGCTCAAGGTCCTCACGCGGTTCAAGGAGAGCCTGCGCCGATACAGTGCCGAGTTGGACCGAGCCTCCATGGGCGGCGCAGTTCCCAACCACCCATCGGAGCAGCTCGACACCAACACCCCGCTGCCACCGGCCGTCTCGCGGCTCATCCTGGCGGCCCAGGAGGACTTGCGGCGTGAGATCGCCCGGTCGATGCACGACGGCCCGGCCCAGAGTCTGACCAACATCGTCCTGCAGGCCCAGATCGTAGAACGTCTGCTCGACCGGGACCCCGCCCAGGCCAAGGCTGAGATCGGGCAGCTCGTTGGCATGGTCCAGCACACCCTCGAGGCAACGAAGGCCTTCATCTTCGATGTCCGGCCGATGGTCCTCGACGACCTGGGTCTGGTACCCACCTTGCGGCGCGTGGCCCGAGACCGGGGTCGACGCGCCCAGACTCCCATCGAATTCGAGTCTTACGGGACGGATCGGCGCCTGCCGATGGATGTGGAAAGCGCCCTCTTCCGCATTATCGACGAAACGGTGACGGGCTTCATCAGCTGCCACCCGGATCGAATCTCTATCCGGGTAGAGTGGGCCGCGGACAAGACCGAGGCCCGCATTTCGGCCCGGCGTGAGAGCGTGGTGAAGCCGGAGGAATCGGCAGTCGACGAATCCTTGCCGCCGGACAAGACGGGCAAAGGACAGGACCGGGAGATCCCGCCGGCGCTCAAACTGATGATCGACGAAACGCGGGCCGCCAAAGTTGTTCGCGCCGCCCGGGCCAACCAGCCGATGGCCCTGCCGCCCAACACGTGGCGCGAGGTCCAGCAGCGGGCCGACACGATCGGGGCTGCGGCGGAGCTCGTCGACCAGGGCCGAGAAGTCGTCCTGGTCCTGCTCAGCCGTTGATCGAGCGCCGCATGGCCGCTCGATTTAGAGCGCCGGTGGTTCGCGCCGGTCGCCCGTACGGGGGCCGGCCTCTCGCCTGGATCGGTCGCGCGCCGGTTGGCGCCCAAGGCGGCCCCGGTAGCCGCGCGCAGTCCGGACAGGGTCTGGTCGAGTACGGCGTGATCATCATGATCATGGCGGTGGCGTGTGTGATCTCGCTGGTCTTCTTTGGCGATCAACTCTCGTCTCTGTTCAGCTTGATCGCCTCCGCGGTCTGAAAGGGCCGCGAGTCTGACAGCGTCGCGATCCAGCAGGACCAACAGCCGTTCCAAAACGGTGCCAGGATGCGCCAGCGCTGCGCTCAAACACCACGTATTAGCTTCACAAGGCGCTGGGCTCCCGGTCCCATTACGATCGGCCTAGTGGCGTTCGCGGGCAGTGGCATCCAGAATAGCGGCATCCTCCCATCGGAGGGCGTCATTATTAGGAGGCCATCGATGCTTATTCGTCGCGAAGAGGGCCAGGGCCTAGCAGAGTATGCCCTGATCCTCGCACTCATTGCCATCGTCGCTGTTGTGGCACTGCTCTTCTTGGGTGGCGTCATCTCGACCATCCTCAGCACCATCGGCAAGGCGCTCTAATCGTCTAGCTGCGACAAAAGGGACCGCGCATCACGCGCGGTCCCTTTTTTTGTCTCCGCAGACCGGTGATTGTGGTTTCTTAGTGCGGGATTGCGAATAATCCTTCCTAGACGAAGTAGCCCATTGGTATAGTCGCAGTTAGGTCTGCCGTAAGGCTACTGTAGTGCCACCTGTCACATGCCCTCTGGAGTGTAGTTGTGAAGCGATCCAATAGGTTGCTGGTCCTGTTCGGGCTCCTCTTCGCCATAGTCGGCGGTGGGCTTGCCTTCGCCGTAGCGGGCGGAGGAAGCAGTACCGGCGTTGCAGGCCCTTCTGCGGCTCCAACGGCTGAGGCTATGACCACGGTCGTTAGCGCCAAGCAGGACATCAACCTCGGGGATCGAATTACCGCCGATATGGTCGAAAGCAAGCCTGTGTCAATCTCCGAGCGCGCCAGGCTTGGCGCAGACACATTTACGACAGTGGATCAGGTCGTTGGCAAGGTCGCCGGCGGCAGGATCTCCTTGGGCGAGCCGCTCGTCGGCAGCCGCGACTTCCTGAGCCCTGGGTCAATCATCGACGGCATGGACATCGCCCCAGCCATTGCCAGCGGGTATTTGGGAGTGGCCATAGAACTGGACCAGATCAACGGCGTTGGCACGCTCATCGTCCCCGGCGACCACGTCAACATCATCTTGTCCCTGTACGTGAACCAGCTGGCACTCACGAACACCAATGACCCAAAGAGGCCCATCACACTCGAGGGCGGCAAGGACGTCACGACCAAGACGGTCATCCAGAACCGTAAGGTCATCCTAACCCTGCTCCCGCCGGCCACGGCCGCCGCGCCGTTACCCAACGAATCGGGCGCGCCGGTCGCGGTGCCTACCACGGCAACGGTCCGCAACGACGGTCGCCACATGGTCGCGCTCATTGAAGTCAAGCCCGACGAGGCTGAGATCATCCGCTGGGCCCAGCGCCAGGAGAAGATCGACGTGCAGGGGTACATCGACCTCTCGGTCGCCTTAAGATCGGACAAGGACAACTCCCTGCCGAAAGCCGACACGCCAGGCATCACCTACAAGATGCTCATCGACAAGTACGGCGTTCTCCCGCCTGATCCGCGAGCCATCATCCCTTCGGACATCGCGGCCAAGCTTCAGTGGTAGCTCGCTCCACCGACCCGCGGCGGAGCCCCCGGAACTTTGGAAGCGACTAGGGTCCATGGCTGATCGGATTCGAGTTCTCATCGTCGACGACATCTCCGAGACACGAGACCACCTCGCCAAGCTGCTCGGCTTTGAGCCGGACATCGAGGTAGTTGGAGCCGCGTCGTCGGGAGCTGAGGCGATCGATCTGGCGGCGAGAATCCTGCCCGATGTCGTTCTGATGGACATCAACATGCCCGACATGGACGGCATCACGGCCACCGAGCGCCTTTCGGCGCAGGTGCCGGCCGCGGCCGTGGTCATGATGTCCGTCCAAGGTGAGGCGGACTACCTGCGTCGGTCGATGCTGGCAGGCGCGCGCGAGTTTCTGGTCAAGCCATTCAGCAGCGACGAGTTAACCGCGTCAATCCGCCAGGTCAACGCTCGCGAGCGCGAAAAGGCCGACCGAATTGCCGCCACGCCGGCGGTGCGTCCCCAGGATCCAACTGAGGAGGGCCAGGTCGTGGCCGTCTTCAGCCCGAAGGGCGGCGTCGGACGTACGACTATTGCCGTCAATCTGGCCGTGGCCGCATCGTCAGAGTTGGGCAAGAAGGTGACTCTCGTCGATGCGTCGTTCCAGTTCGGCGATGTCGCGGTCTTGCTTAACCTGAACCCCAAGGACAAGTCCATGGCTGAGCTCGTTCCCCGGCTAGAGCCGGGCAGCGACCTCGAGTCGGTCGAAGCGTTCACACTCACCCACTCGTCGGGCATTCACGTCCTCCTCGCACCACCCTCGCCGGAGATGGCCGAGCTGATCACCCCAGCCGGCGTCAAACACGTGATCGAGATCCTTCGTCAGCGCAGCGAGCTGGTCGTGGTCGATTGCGCGGCGTGGTTCAACGATACGCTCCTGGGCATCCTCGACCTCGCGGACGTCGTCCTTACGGTACTCACGCTGGAGATCACGAGCATCAAGAACACGCGGCTCTTCCTCGAGGTAGCCGAGCAGCTAGGCTATTCCCACAAGATCCGACTGGTGTTGAACCGCGCCGATACCACCCTCGGAATAAGGGTCGCCGACGTGGAGCACTCGATTGGCCGCAAGGTCGACCACACCATAGTCAGCGACGGACGGGTCGTGGTGTATGCCTTGAATAGAGGTGTCCCGTTCGTCATGAGCAATCGGGAGAGCCAGGTGTCCCAGGACATTCTCCGTCTGGCAACATCAATCGTCGGAAGTCGTGAAACGCGCACACAGGAAGCACGCAAGTCGCCCCAGAAGGGCAAGTCACTCTTCGCGTGGAGATAGTTGCCTGCAGCGTTCGGCTGGCCGAATGCTGCAGGGCCAAATAGGGGTGTAGCCGATGTCCCTCCTGAAGCGAATCGAAAGCGCTCGTCCGGGCGTAGCGCCCGGTGCGCCGAGCGGTTCCCCGACCGCGCCCCCCGGTCCTGGCGGCCCGTCGTCCAGTCCCATGGGGCAGCGTCTGCTGAGCCAGGCGCCCGTCCGAGAGTCACTCCGCGAGGTCAAGTTCCGGATTCAATCCCGAGTCATCCAGGATCTGGACCCCAAGCTCGATCTGGCCAACCAGGTCGAGGTTCGGCGCCAGATCGAGGAGATCTTTGGCCGCGTCATCGACGAGGAGGGCCTGGCCCTAACTCGTGCCGAGCGCGTCCGGATGCTCGAGCAGATCACCGACGAGATCATCGGCCTCGGCCCTCTGGAGCCGCTTCTCCGTGACGAGACCGTGACGGAAATAATGGTCAACGGCCCGCGCCAGGTGTACGTCGAGCGCAGCGGCCGCCTTGAACTAACGAACGTCGTCTTCCAAAACGACGATCACGTCATGCGAATCATCGACCGAATCATCTCCCCGATCGGCCGGCGCATTGACGAGTCGAGCCCGATGGTCGACGCTCGCCTGACTGATGGCTCGCGAGTCAACGCGATCATCCCTCCCCTATCGCTCATCGGGCCGGTCATCACGATCCGAAAGTTCTCGGCCACGCCGTTCACCGTCGACGATTTGATCCGCTTCGGCACGGCCACGCCCGAGATGTTCGACTTCCTGCGTGCCTGCGTGGAAGCCCGCCTCAACATCTTCGTGTCCGGCGGCACCGGGTCGGGGAAGACCACCACGCTCAACGTGCTGTCGTCGTTTATCCCAGCTGACGAGCGCATCGTCACCGTCGAGGACGCGGCCGAACTCCAACTCCGCCAGGAGCACGTGGTCACGCTCGAGTCGCGCCCGCCCAACATCGAAGGCCGCGGCGCCATAGCGATCCGCGACCTTGTCCGCAACGCGCTGCGAATGCGTCCCGACCGGATCATCGTCGGCGAGTGCCGAAGCGGCGAAGCCCTTGACATGTTGCAGGCCATGAATACCGGCCACGACGGCTCCATGTCCACCGGCCACGCCAACAGCCCGCGCGACATGCTATCCCGCCTGGAGACCATGGTTCTTATGGCCGGTGTTGACCTTCCGCTGAGGGCCATCCGAGAGCAGGTTTCTTCTGCCGTGGACCTGATCGTTCATCAGAGCCGCATGAAGGACGGCACTCGTCGCATCGAGTACATCACCGAGATCCAGGGCATGGAAGGTGATGTCGTGGTCATGCAGGATGTCTTCCTGTTCGAGCAAACCGGCGTGATTGAGGGCAAAATCCAGGGTCGCCTGCGGCCCACCGGGATACGGCCAAAGTTTGTCGAGAAGTTCGAGATCATGGGCATTCACCTGCCGCGCGGCCTGTTCGGCTTCGCGTACTGACCGGGGCTGAAGAACCGTCATGTTAGGACCCATTCTCGGCATAATGGTTTTCAGCGGCATCATGCTGCTGGTCCTTGGGCTTGCCGGCTCCCGACGGAGCGGCGGTATCAGCGCTCGACTCGAGCGGTACACCGCCGGCAAGGCGGAGACGACCTCGTCCGCCAGGCCTACCAAGCAGTCCGCTGGTCTCGGCGACATGTTGGCCCAGAGTGTCGCCCTTGCCCGCCTCAACCGCGTCGTAGAGCAGCGCGACTTTGGCGCCAACCTTGCCCGCGACATCGCCCGGGCCGACCTCAAGCTCAAGCCGGGCGAATTCATGGCCATTTGGGCAGCCACTGCGATCGCCGTGCCGATGATCTTCCTGGTGCTGAGCATCGTGCTGAAGCCCCTCGGCTCGCCTTTGGCGCTAATCGGCGGTTTCATCATCGGCCTGTACCTGCCGCGTATATGGCTCGGACGACGTCGGGCTGGCCGACTCAATTCCTTCAACAAGCAGTTGCCGGACACGATCACGCTTATTGCCAACGCCCTTCGGGCAGGGTCATCGTTCCTGCAGGCCATCGAGATGGTCGTCCGCGAGGCGCAGCCGCCGATTACGGTCGAGTTCGGCCGCGTCGTGCGTGAAGTCAACCTTGGCCTGGCGTTTGATGTCGCCCTGGAAAACATGGTCAGGCGTGTTCGGTCGGATGATCTCGAGCTGATGGCCACGGCCATCACGATTCAGCATCAGGTCGGCGGCAACCTCGCGGAGATCCTCGACTCGATCGCCTTCACCATCCGCGAGCGAGTCCGAATCAAGGGCGAAATCCGGTCCCTTACGGCTCAGCAGAGAATGTCAGGCTACGTCGTCGCGGGCATGCCAATCGGACTGATGGTGCTCCTGATGGTCGTCGCGCCTGGGTTTATGAAGCCGATGTTCCAAAATCCGCCCGGCATCATGGGCCTGCCGGCGGGCCTCATTCTGCTCGGAATCGGTGGATTTCTGATGTTCGTTGGCTTCATGTTGATCCGCCGAATCGTCGCCATCGAGGTCTGAGAGATGCTTCCTATCATCGTTGCAGTCTGCGTTGGCGGCGGCATCCTACTACTCGTTGTTGGTCTTATGTCCGGCTCGCCGGTGGACCCGGTCCAGGCCCGGCTAACTCAACTTGGCTCGGTGCAGGCCCGAAACCTGGAAGAGCTGGAACTGCAGCAACCCTTTAGCGAGCGCACCCTTCGCCCGCTTGTCGGACGCCTCTCGAGAATTGGCGGACGGCTTGGCAGCGCATCCTCCACTGACGTTGCCGAGAAGCGGCTCGCAATGGCCGGCAATCCTGGCGACCTGAGGGTCACCGATTGGATGGGCGTGAAGATGCTGGTAGGCATCGCCACGAGCGCGATCATGTTTCTTCTCTTCGGGCTCCTTGTCGCCGGCCTCGTGGCGGGCCTCGTCTTGGGCGTTCTCGGCTTCGGCATCGGCTTCTTGCTTCCGGAGTTCTGGCTTGGAGGCAGGATCAAGGCTCGCCAAAAGATCATCCTCAAGATGATCCCCGACACTCTCGACCTGCTTACGATCTCGGTACGGGCCGGGCTCGGTTTCGATGCCGCGCTGGCCAAGGTGGTGGAGAAGCTGCCCGGGCCACTCACGGACGAGTTTCGCCGAGCCCTGGCCGAGGTGCGCGTCGGCAAGGCCCGCCGCGACGCTCTTCGCGACATGGTGCCGCGAACCAACGTTGCTCCCCTTTCCGCCTTCATCGGCGCCATCATCCAGGCAGAACAGCTGGGTGTCTCGATCTCCAAGGTGCTCCAGGTCCAGTCTGACCAGCTGCGGATCGAGCGCCGTCAGCGGGCCGAGGAGATGGCGGCCAAAGCGCCGATTAAGATGCTCTTCCCGCTCGTAGGCTGCATCTTCCCCTCGCTCTTCATCGTGATCCTCGGTCCGGCGATGCTTTCGATAATCCAGGTGATGGGTTCCGGCGTCGTCCCGTGAGTCCCCGGCGGCTGATTGCCCGCAACATCAGCCGGGGAACGGTGCTGGCCGAGCGACTCGAAGACGGCTCATCGTTCTGGGCTAAGTTCATGGGCTTGATGGGGCGCGCCTCGCTTCCGTCCGGCGACGGACTCTGGCTACCCGACGAGAACGGCATCCACATGCTGTTCATGAGGTTTGCCATCGATGTCGTCTTTGTCTCGGCTCCACCCGACGGGCCGAATGGGCACCGGCGCGTCCTTTTCGCCCGTCGCGCCGTGCCGGCATGGCGGGGAGTCATCTGGCGTGTCGGCGGCGCCAAGGGTGTCCTGGAACTGCCCGCTGGCACGATCGAAGCGACCGGCACGAACGTCGGCGATGAGATCGCGATCGAGACAGCCTGAGACCGGCCGTAGGTCCGGACGGCGCCGTCGTGAGCCACGTCCTCGATGGTGTGGCATGATCCGCGAGCCTGCGCGTGGAATCGCGCTGGCCGCCGGGAACGCCGCCGACGAAATTCGATGAGCGCCGGATACGTGGGAGTAGAGCCGCGTCCGGTAGCGTGCCCGGATGGTGCTCCATGTTCTTCCGGCGGCAGCGGGATCTCTTCTGGACATGGCCCTGCCTCCCGCGTGCGCCGGCTGCGGAGAGGAGGGCTCAACGCTCTGCCAAAAATGCGGGCTCGCCCTCAAGGGACGATTGGCATTGCCCCCGGGCGTCCCGTTCGGGCTGCCCGCGGCGATGCCGATGCCGCTGGCCCAGCTGGAGTGGTGCGCCCCGTTTGCGGGAGCAGTCAGAGCCGCCCTGCATCAACTCAAGTACTCCGGCGAGCGCCGGCTGTCGGCTCCGTTGGGCGCGGCGATGGCCGCTCGCTGGCAGGCGGTCGGAGCAGGCGGGGACCTACTAGTGCCGGTACCAGTCCACGCGGCGCGGGCACGGCAGCGTGGCTACGATCAGGCGGCCCTGCTAGCTGCAGAGACCTCGGCCGGCCTGGGAGTGCCGTGGCAGGCTGTCCTGGTCAGAACACGGCACACGAGGCCACAATTCGAACTTGGACGGCAAGCTAGACGCACCAACGTCTCAGGTGCCTTCGCCCTGGCCGGCCAGTCTCAGGAGGCCCTGGTTCGGGGCAGATGGATCGTACTCGTAGACGATGTGGCAACGACCGGATCGACGCTGGTGGCGTGCGCAGAAGCGTTGCACGGAGCGGGGGCCCTGGCGGTATCCGCGTTGACGGTAGCGCGCGAGCGCTGACGCCGCACGCGGCCGCGTTTCGGTCGGTGGCCGCGGGCCGGTGGTGGCTGCCGTTTCGGTCGGTGGACGCGGGGACGGTGACATCGGCCGTGCTTGGTCGGACCGCGCCAGCAGCGGCAGATGGTGGCTTTGTCACCGCTGCCTGCGCTCCAAATTGGAGAGACCGGAACAGGTGAGGCCGATCGCCCGGACCGGCTTCTATACTGACCACGTGGCAACCACTGTTCTTGATGTGCG
This sequence comes from Chloroflexota bacterium, assembly GCA_043739665.1. GTDB lineage: Bacteria > Chloroflexota > Limnocylindria > Limnocylindrales > CSP1-4 > Fen-1039. The sequence continues at coordinate 2,694 of JAYUDR010000268.1, read as the reverse complement.
TGCGTTCCAATTGGGCATCGGCCCGATGGACGTGCCCAATCTAAGTTTCGGAGGTCAGCTATGAGGACGATCGTCAAGGGCAAGAACATCGACGTCCCGGAGCACGTTCGGCAGTACGCTGAGCGGAAAATGCACCGCCTGGAGCGCTTTCTGGATGATCGGACGGACGCGTTGGTCGAGCTCTCGAGCGAGCAACATCGCAGTGCAGACGACTCGCAGATCGCGGAGGTAACGCTCATCGTCGACGGTCAGCCGCTGCGTGGCCATGCCGCCGGTCCGACGCATCAGGCAAGCCTCGACGCCGTTATCGATCGCATCGAACGCCAGGCCGTCGACGCCCGGGAGAAGCCGCGTGGCAAGGTGCGAGTCGAGGAAGCGCGGGCCCGCCGAATTGCCGAAACGGAGCCTGCGAACGACCCCCTCGAGACCCACACCGCACCCGAGGCTCGCAAGGGCATCGTCAAGACCAAGCGTTTTGCCATCGAGCCGATGTTCGAGGAGGACGCCCTGGAGCGAATGGAGGAGCTGGGCCACCACTTCTTCATCTTCGTCAACGCCGAAACAGAGAAAGTTTGCGTCCTGTACAAGCGCTGCGCCGGTGACTACGGGCTGATCGAGCCGATGATCGGTGGGGCGTACACGCCGGGTCGCAACGGGCACCGGGGCTGACAGTGCGGATTCAGGCGTAACTAGGGGCGGCAGCGGCGTGCATCTCGAATCGAACCTCGACTCGGGCTCCAACGGCTGGCCCGATCCAGGCGGTCGCGTGACGCCGACGCACAATCCTGGGGCGATACGCGTTCAACTCCCGGGAGGCAGGAGAGCGGGCGCTCATCTGCCCATGGGCAGGGGTTTGATTCGCATTGCCGAACGGGCGGCCGAGATCGGGGCCACCACCCTCCAGATCTTCAGCGACAACCCCACGGCGTGGCGACGTAGGGCGGAGCCGCCTCCGGAAGCAGCCGCGTTTCGGAGTCGGCTGGCCGAGCTGGACATCGGGCCTGTGGCAATCCACGCGGCCTACCTGGTGAACCTGGCCGGGCCGGACGACGCGCTGTTCGCCAAGTCAGTCGCGATGTTGCGTCACGAGGTCGAGCACGCCTACGAGTTTGGGGCACGGTTCGTGAATGTCCACACTGGATCGCACCGTGGCTCCGGCGTTCAGGCGGGCGTTGCCCGGATCGCGAACGGGCTGGAACGAGCCACGGACGGGCTGTTCGGCTCCGCCGCCCGAACCGCGATGCCGCTCGTCGTGCTGGAGAACTCAGCGGGTGGCGGGGCCGGCATCGGCTCCACGATTGAGGAGCTGGCCATGGTCCTCGACTCGGCTGGGGCGCGGGACCTGGATGGTCGGCTGGCAGTCTGCCTGGACTCCGCTCATCTCTGGGGAGCCGGCTATGACGTCTCTGACCCAGCTACAATCGATGACCTCCTGGTCGATTTCGACAGACTGATCGGACTGGACCGCCTGGCGATGATCCATCTCAACGATTCGACCTCGGTTCTGGGCTCGCGCCACGACCGCCACACCCATCTCGGCGAAGGCCTGATCGGACGTGAGGGCCTGGCTCACCTGTTGTGTCATCCGGCCTTGAGCCATGTGGCCTACTACCTCGAAACCCCCGGCATGGAGGATGGCTTCGACGCCATCAATGTGGCCAGGCTCGGGGATCTGGCCTGGGGTCGGCCTCTCACACCCGGTCCAGTGGCTGCCGGAAAGCGGGCATGAGGCGCACGCGCGGCCGTTTCGTCGGAGCCCTGAGTCTCCCGCGGTCTCGATTGGCCGCGCGTCTCGGCGTCGACGTTCGTGAGCTGGCCTGCCTGGCGGGCATCATTCTCGGCGGTGCAGCCCTGCGTTTCGTCAACCTGCCGGGCCGGGGAGGCTGGGACTCCGACCAGGGCACCTCGATGCTTGATCTGCGCTGGGCCCTCTCGACCGGCCAAATGCCCACGTTCGGCCCGCTATCGAGCCTTATGACCTTCCATCACGGCGCCCTCTACTACGACCTCATCATGCCGGCGGCCTGGCTCGGCAATGGCGACCCGGTGTGGGTGGTGGCCGAGATTGCTCTGCTGAGCCTGCTTGTCATCCCCGCGGTGTGGTGGATCGCGCGAACCATCGGCGGGTCTGCGGCGGGACTTACGGCCGCGTTCCTTGCCGCAACTTCCGCCAGTCTGATCAGCTACGCCACATTTATCTGGAACCCCACGCTGGTGGAGCCAGGGGCCGCCGTAGCCTACCTTGGAGCGTGGCAAGCGATTAGGACCAAACGGGCAGCCTGGTGGCTTGTGGCGGCGGTCGGCGGTGCGGTCGTGGCTCAGGCGCATGTAGCCGCGGCACTCATCCTTCTGCCACTGGGCGCGGCATTCGTGGTTGACCTGAGCCGAGGTCCCGCCACGCGCCGCCGCAGCGTTGCCATTTACGGTCTGGTCGGAGGGGCCATCTTCGTTGCGACCTATTTGCCGTTCATCGTTTGGGAACTGGGCCACAACTTCACCGAAACGCGGGGGATCCTTGCATATTTCAGCACGCCGGGCTCGCCAGCGTCGCAAGGGCCTCTGGTTCGGGTTGTCGTAGCCGCGATTCGAATTCTGGCCTGGCCGCTGACCCGCTGGCCTCAGATCGACCTTCGGCCGGCCTTTCCCGTGGCTTTCGTGGTCGCGTCGACCACCTTCATAGGCCTCATCTGGCGC
>JAYUDR010000267.1:0-3277 GCA_043739665.1 Chloroflexota bacterium | reverse complement strand
TAGATAGCCACTGGCAAGCAACAGCAGCGCGCCAATTGCCACCGAGAGCAATAGTCGAACGGAACTGATCCCTGGATTTCCGAGCGATGCGGGCAAGCTAAAAGCATTGAGCCCGAAGCCGTATCGGACCTCGTTCACCCAGACCATCAGACCCAGTGACAACAAAGAGATACCCGACACGATGGAGATCGTGACCGGTATGACCGGTCCTGATCGCAGCAGCCACAGCAGCGCGAACCCGAGCGCGAACGGCAACGTGTAGCGACCCTGCCACCAGGCTGGCCAAGTAGCAGCACTACTCGCTTCGATGACACCCGGCAGGATCACAATCCCGAATATGCCACACAGCACCGCGGCCTTCCTGATTGATGGCAGCCGGATCAAGAGCGCGCCCCACGCGATGAAGTTCGTGAGAATGAGCAGTATTGGCGGCGAGGTGTCGTTCCAGCCAAGGACTCCAAACATCTGTTCTACGCGTACTAGAAACAAGACGAGGGATATGGCAAACCAAAAAGGGTAACCGAGGACACCGGGAGGGCCGTACACCGCGCCATTCACACTAGGTGCCGACGTCGGGTTGGCAAGGGCCCACAATATCCCCAGGACGATTCCCGGAGCCACCGCACACGCGACGCGGATGAGCAATCGTCGGTGTATCGAAGGGGCCAACGCAATGGCGGACAGGGTCAAACCGGAAACCCAGATGAATCCGAGGGGTCTGGCGAGAGAAAGGGCGACGCTCGCGACGACGAGTATCAACGTCGTCGTCTTTGGCCAGGTTTCGGACCCAAGCGACTGACGACTCCACACCGCCTCGGACAAGACGGCCGCCAATACGATGCCACAGGTGATCTCCCAGCCGCTCGGGTTTACCACGATCCCCATGAAGACCGCCAGGGGCGTTGAGATCAGCAGCAGGAAAGTTCCCCACAACTGGTTTCGGCGGCGCATGTAGAGGCTGAGAAGGAGAAGCGCCCCGAAATTCAGGATGAAGGAGGCCAGCCGACCGCCGATATCCGCATACTCGATCCCTAGCAGGGAGGTCGCAAGCCTCTGTCCGAACCCGACGACCCAGTAGTAGGGCGGCGCGTAGCTGAGGACCCTGGAGGTTGACACCATCACCTGGGCCGTCGAGCGTGATGGCATGCAGCTGGCGGTCACCTCCGGTTCATGTGCGAAGCAGGGGGCGACCAACAACGACGCAGGGACGGAGAACCACTCGATCGAACCAGGGCGCAGCCCGTGCCCCGATAGATACCAGGCGGTTATCTCGTGATCCGGCTCGTCCGGCCCGGCCGATGGCGGAGTTGAAACAAGCATTCCGACGCCGGCGATGGCGACCAGCAGCCATCCAATCAGAGCGGACGGTCGGCCAAGATCGCGAAGTCGGCTACCCGAGGTATTCATGCCGCGCGCCGGCCCGGAGGTTCCGGGGCCCGGCTCCAAGGTGGGCTGATCGAGCGGCACCTGGGCCAGATCGTCAGGCTTTGCGCTTATCACGTTTCCTCTTCCCGGGCCGCGAACGGTCGATCTCGTGGCTTGCGGTCGCCAAAGTTCGGCTGATCCCGGCCCGGACTCGATGATCTGCCTATGTTCCACTGTTGCCCGGTCGCAACCTCTCGAAGGCTAAACGATGCCGATTGGAGAAGGAGGGGCGGAGAGCGTCTCCGGCTCAAGGCGTGGGCGGACGTCGCGCTCCATTCTCCACGCCTGAACGAGCAGATAGCCGCTGGCAAGCAGTAGTAGCGCGCCGACTGCGACCGGGAGCAATAGTCGAACGGGGCTGATCCCCGGAGGTCCGAGCGATGCGGGCAAGCCATAGACATTCAGCCCGAAGTCGTAGCGGACCGCGTTGATCCAGACCATCAACCCCAGGGAGAAGAGGGAGAGGCTCGACACGATGGAGATCGTGCGCGGGACGAGCCAGCCAGATCGCAGCAGCAGCAGCAGCACGAACCCGAGCGCGAACGGCAACGTGTAGCGACCCTGCCACCAGAATTGCGGCACTCCCGAGACGGACGACTCGATAATACTCGGCGCAATCACGATCCCGAATATGCCGCAAAGCATCGCGGCCCTTCCGATTGACGGCATCCGCCTCAGGAGAAAGCCCCACGCCACGAGGTTGCCGAGCAGGAGCAGCACGGGCATCGGCGTGTCGAGCCACCCGAGGACACCGAACATCTGGTAGAGCCGCAATGGGAAGAACACGAACGATGCCGCCAACGAAGTGTCGAGGTTTGGGACAGCCGCGGGGCTCGTCACCGCGGTAAGCGCGGGTGATCCGGCAGGGTTGGTGAGGTACCAGAGCATCCCCATAACGATGCCCGGAGCCACCGCACACGCTGCACGCAGCAACAATCGCCGGTTCATCGATGGGGCCAGCGCAATGGCCGCCACGGTCAAACCGGAAGCCCAGACTAACCCGACGGGCCTGGCCAGACAAAGGGCAATGCTTGCGACGACGAGTATCAAGGTGGTGGTCTTCGGCCACTCGTCAGACTCAAGCGCTTCACGATTCCAGACTGCCTCGGACAAGATGGCTGCGAGCACGACGCCACAGGTGACCTCCCAGCCGCTCGGGTTGACCACTATCCCCAGGAAGACCGCCATCGGCGTTGAGACCAGCAGCAGGAAAGTCCCCCACAACTGGTTTCGGCGGCGCATGTAGAGACTGAGAAGAAGAAGCGCCGCGAAGTTCAGGATGAAGGAAGCGAGGCGACCGCCTACATCCGCATACTGGACCCCGGCCAGGGACACCGCGATCCTCTGTCCGACACCGACGACCCAGTAGTAGGGCGGTGGGTAGCCGAGGACGCCGGAGGTTGACGTAGTCGCGAGCCCCGTCGAGGGTGCTGGCGCGCAGCTGGCGGTCACGTCCGCCTTTCCTTTGAAGCAGGGGTCGATCAGGAACGACGCAGGGACCGAGAACCACTCGATCGAACCAGGGCGCAGCCCGTGCCCAGATAGATACCAGGCCGTCACCTCGTGATAAGGCTCGTCCGGCCCGGCCGATGGCGGAGTGGAGACGAAGAATCCGACGCCGGCGATGACGACCAGCAGCCATCCACTCAGAGCGGACGGTCGGCGAAGACCGCGACGTCGACTGCCCGGTGCACGCCTCTCGGGTGCCGGTTCAGAGGTTGCGGGGCCCGGCTCCGCGGTGGGCTGATCGAGCGGCACCTGGACCAGATCGCGAGCCATCTACCCTCCGCACCCTTCCTCTCGTCGGAATTCACCCTGCTCACGGAAGCGTGCATGGTAGCCAGGCCTGAGT
>JAYUDR010000266.1:0-8457 GCA_043739665.1 Chloroflexota bacterium | reverse complement strand
GTGGGATCGGCTGTATCGACTCAAGCAGCGCGGCGTCACGCTCTGCCTCACGACTCACTACATGGACGAGGCCGAGCAGCTGTGTGACCGCCTCGTGGTCATGGACAGGGCCAAGATCGTCGCCCAGGGCTCGCCTCGAGAGCTGATCGATCGCTACGTCACGCGCGAAGTCCTGGAGTTGCGCTTCCGCCGGCCCGAGGGCGAGACGGACGATTCGGCCGTGCTCGGCGAGAAGCTCGAGGGTCTGGCCGAACGCATCGAGCAGCTGCCGGACCGCGTCCTCGTCTACACCTCGGACGGCGAGGCGGCCGCCGCTACCGCATACGAGCGCGGGCTTCGCCCGGCTAGTGTTCTCGTCCGACGAGCCAGCCTGGAGGATGTCTTCCTGCGTCTCACCGGTCGAAGCCTGGCCGAGTGATGAGTTTCCTTGGCCTGCGCCTGAGCCGACCCGGGGCGATCGCGTCGCGCCGGTCACTGCGGGTCCTCGAGCACGATCTGCTGGTCTTCCGCCGCGGCTGGTTCAGCTACCTGCTCTCAGGTCTGTCGCAGCCGTTCCTGTATCTGATGGCCATGGGAGTCGGTCTCGGGCTCTACGTGAACCGCAACGCCGGCGCTCTGGGTGGCGTGCCGTACCTCGACTACATCGCCCCGGCACTGCTTGTGACGCAAGCGATGATCGCCGCCGCCTTCGAGTCGGCCTGGCCGATCATGGGCAAGATCGAGTGGGACAAGACATATCACGCCGCCCTCAACACGCCCCTGAACGCGCTGGACCTGCTCGTCGGCGACCTCATGTGGATCGCCTTCCGGGCCACTCTGCTGTCGGTACTGTTCCTGGTGGTGATAGTTGCCGTGGGTGCTGCGGCCTCGCCGCTCGTGGTGCTGGCTGTGCCGGTGGCGGTCCTGACGGCCATGGCCTTCGCCGCCCCGATAATGGCCTTCACGGCCACCCAGACCGGCGATGGTGGCTTCAATGCCCTCTTCCGGTTCGGAATAACGCCCCTCTTCCTGTTCTCCGGAACGTTCTTTCCGATCGAGAAACTGCCGCCCTTTCTCCAGCCTGTGGCCTGGATCACGCCCCTCTACCACGGCGTGGCTGCGGCCCGATCACTATCGCTTGGGCAGATCGAACCGCTAGGGCTATCGGTCCATATCGCGGTCCTGGTCGTGGTTGCCGGGGCCGGCTTGTTCGCCGCCCGAATCACCTTCAGACGCAGGCTGGAGGTCTAGATGCTGGCCCTCCGCATCTCGCCGCCGCTGGTGCTCCGCCGTCCGACACGCCTGGTGCAGCGCAACATGCTCGTCTACCGGCACAGCTTCATGGTGATCTTCTCCGGCTTCTTCGAGCCCCTCTTCTACCTCTTCTCGATGGGGTTCGGAGTGGGCGCGCTGATCGGGGACGTGCCGCTGGGCGACGGCCGGAGCGTGCCGTATGCCGTGTTTGTCGCGCCGGCACTGCTCGCCTCGTCGGCCATGAACGGCGCCATCTACGAGACCTCGAACAACTTCTACTACAAGCTCAAGCACGCCAAGCTCTACGACGCCATCATCACGACGCCCATGTCCCTCCCGGACGTCGCGCGCGGCGAGGTCATGTGGGCCCTGATGCGGGGCAGCCTCTATTCGATCGGCTTCCTTGGAGTCGTGGCCGCGCTGGGGCTAGCCGGCATGGGCCTGATCAGTTCGCCGCTCGGGCTGCTCGCGTTCCCGGCGTCGATGGTCGTCGGCTACGCCTTCGCCGGTGCCGGTATGGCCGCCACCACTTTCATCCGCAAATGGCGCGACTTCGATTACCTTCAACTCGCGATCATGCCGATGTTCCTCTTCTCAGGTACGTTCTACCCGATCGACGCCTATCCGCCCGCGCTCCAGACCTTCGTCCAGGTCACGCCGCTGTATCGGGGCGTCCACCTCATCCGAGCCTTGACGACGGGCAGCCTGGACGCTGTGCTGCTGCTAGATCTGGCCTATCTCCTGGCGTTGGGCACGATCGGCCTGTCCATCACGTCGCGCCGATTGGGCAAGCTGCTGCTGGCCTGAGCGGCCGTCGGCTTCGGCCGCCGTGGTGCGCTACCGAAGCGCCGTAGACCCGCCCGGACTCGCCACGGCCAATCCTCCCGTATCCTTCTGACCGATGGCGACAGAGAAGAGCTACTACGAGATCCTCGGCGTCGAGCGCAACGCGTCCGACACCGATATCAAGCGCGCCTTCCGCAAGCTGGCCCAGCAGCATCACCCCGATGTGAGCGCCGAGGCCGGTTCCGCTGACAGGTTCAAAGAGGCCAACGAGGCCTATCAGGTCCTGTCCGATCCAAAGCGGCGTCAGGTCTACGACACGGTTGGACGGGCCGGCCTTGGCGACATGGGCGGAGCCGGCTCGCCATTCGGTGAGGGCTTTGCGGGCTTTGGCGATCTCTTCGATGCCTTCTTCTCCGGCATGGGCGGCGCCGGGGCAGGCGGTGCCCGGGGCAGCCGACACACGGCCGGTTCGGATCTGCGCTACGACCTGCGCATCGTCTTTGCCGAGGCGGTTCATGGCGTCGACAAGGAGATCGAATTCGATCTGCTCGACAGATGCGCAACCTGCGGCGGCAGCGGCGCGGCGCTCGGTAGCACGCCGACCACCTGCTCGCACTGCGGCGGCCGCGGGGAGATCCGCTCCGTTCGCCAGACGATGCTCGGGCAGATGGTCAACGTCACGGCCTGCACCCGCTGCAACGGCCAGGGCAGCGTCATCAGCTCGCCCTGCGCGACCTGTCGCGGTGATGGCCGAGTCCAGCGGCACAAGAAGCTGCGCGTCTCCATCCCTGCCGGGATCGACGAGGGCCACCAGATCCGTCTCACCGGAGAGGGCGAGGCGGGTCCCCGTGGCGGCCCGGGCGGAAACCTATACGTGGCCGTTCACGTCACTCCCCACCCCCAGCTTCGACGCGACGGCACCGAGATTTACCACGACCTGGCGCTCTCGATCGCCCAGGCGGCGCTGGGGACTCGCATCCGGATCCCGACCATCGAGGGCGAGGAGGATCTGGAGATCCGGCCGGGAACACAGCCCGGGACTGAGATCCGAATGCGCGGCCGAGGCGTGCCGCACCTTCGCCGAGCCAGCGCTCGGGGCGATCTGCACGTGATCGTTAGAGTGGCAGTGCCAACAAAGCTGTCAAAGCGGCAACGCCAGCTGCTCGAGGAGCTGGCCGCCGAGTCCGGCGAGGTGGTGCTCTCGGGCGGCCTTCTGGATCGGGTGAAGGATGCCATCGGATAGGGCCGAGTCGGCGCCTGGAGCCGGCGGGCCGGCCGACCTCGGTGCTCTCGGCCCGGGGGTTTGGGTCGAGCTTTCGGTCGCCGCCGACATCGAAGCCGTCGAAGCCGTCAGCGAGATACTGACCCGCTTTGCGCCCGGTGGGACGAGCGTCGAGCCTGGCTTCCGCCTCATCGATGAGGGGCTCGGCGCGGCAGTGGATCCGACCAAGCCGGCCATCGTGCGGGCATATCTGCCCGGCCGCGACCCGGGCGCCGTCGAGGCCGCGATCGGCGCCGCCGAAACAGCCCTGGGGCATCTCCAGGCCTTCGGCTTGCGGCCCATCGGTGAGCTGCGGACGCGCCTGGTTCGCGAGGAAGACTGGGCCGAGGCGTGGAAGAGCCACTTCCCGGTGCTGCGAATCGGGCGGCGCATGGTCATTCGTCCCACGTGGCGCCGCCACCGGGCGCTGCCCGACGACGTGGTTCTGTCTCTGGACCCGGGGATGGCGTTCGGGACGGGGCTCCACCCCACCACGCGGCTGTGCCTGGCCGCCCTTGAGACGCTCGCCGAAGAAGGGCTGCTGGCGCGCGGCCGGGCGCGCAACGGAGCGGCTCGTGTCATTGATGTCGGCTGCGGCTCCGGCATCCTCGCCATCGCCGCCGGCAAGCTCGGCGCGGGCGAAATGTTCGGAGTGGACACGGACCCCATCGCCGTGGAGTCAACGGTTGCCAACGCCCGCCTCAACGGCCAGTCCCGCCGCCTGCGCGTTCGTCAGGGCAGCGTGCCTTCGGGCGAAGGCCCCTTCGACATTGTCCTCGCCAACTTGATCGCCTCGCTCCTGGTGTTGCTGGCGCGGCCGCTCCGCGATGAGCTGGCCTCGGGCGGCCGCATTTTGGCATCGGGCATCTTCCGCGACCGGGAAGGTGACGTCCGGGCCGCCTTCGAGGCCGTGGGCCTGGCGGTGGCCCGTCGCTGGGCGGAGGAGGACTGGGTGGCGCTGGAGGCTATCGCGGTCTAGCGTCTGGCCATCGGGCTGGCTCCGCACGCCCGGCACGGTTCGTAACCCCCCCCGCTCGAACCCCTGGCGCGTTCGACGCGGGAGTAGCAAGATCGACGTGGCTACAAACCGCCCCGTCGGGGACCAGCAGGGAGCGCGCCATGTCATCCGATTGCCTGTTCTGTCGCATCGTGTCCGGCGAGTTGCTATCTGCGCAGGTTTACTCCGACGCCGCGGTTGTCGCCATTCGAGACGTTGCGCCCCAGGCCCCGACGCACGTCCTGCTTCTGTCACGCAAACACATCCCCTCGGTTGGCGACCTGACCGAGGCGGACCACGCCACCGTGGGCGCGCTTTTCGCCGCGGCCGCGAAGATCGCCGGGCAGGAGGGGATCGCCGAGGGTGGCTACCGTCTAGTTGTGAACGTCGGTCGCGACGGCGGCCAAACCGTCGACCACCTCCACGTCCACCTGCTCGGTGGGCGTGCTATGACCTGGCCTCCCGGCTGATCACGAGCCATTGTCCGGCCGCGCCACGTGCGGTTGCCTTGGGGCGGCCGCCAAGGTCGTTGGCTTTTAGGCCAATGACTCGCGAACCGGCAGCGGCTCATCGACCACAGCCCAAGCCCGGACTCGGTCGCGCTGCACCTTGAACGTGTGCGTTCTCGGGAAGTCGGCGTCCGGCCAGAGCCGCCAGGCGACCACTCGTTGATGGACCGCCAGCGTCTTATTGGCGGTGCGGACGGCGGCTTCTATCGCCGCGCGTACCTTCGCCGGATCACCGATATCGGGCGCGCGGGTGGCGTCGGCCCGCTCGCCGGGCTGCGGCAGGACCGGTCCGCCCGGCGCCAATACCACAGCCTCGATTCGGCCGGGCACAGGCTCGACCACCACAGAGTCGCGGATCCCGGCGATACGTAGGGCGTTCTCGACGTCTTCGGGATAAACGTTCAGGCCGTTCGGTAGGACGATGATGTCCTTCTTGCGGCCCATCAGGACCAGGTGCCCCGCGGCGTCGTGCCGGCCGATATCACCGGTCTTGTACCAGCCATCTGCGGTGAATGCGGCCGCCGAGGGACCCGGGGCCCGCCAGTACCCGCTGAAGACGGTCGGCCCGGCAACGAGGATCTCGCTGTCGTCGGCCAGCTTCACCTGGACCGGCGGGATCGTCCGCCCCACCGTACCCAGGCCGTGATCGCGCCGGCTGGTCGCCGACCCCACGCCGCACTCCGTCGCGCCGTAGCCCTGCATGATCACGACGCCGAGGTCCTCCCAGGCCTGCTGCAGGGCCGGCGGTAGGAAGGCCGCGGCGCAGATGATCAGGTTCAATGACCCGCCCAGCTGGGCATGGATCTGTGAGAAGAGGCGCCGGCGCACGGGGTAGGGGAGCCGTCTGGCGATCGGGCGCATTCGATTGAACATTGCTGTTTTGCCCTGCCGCGCGACCTCGCGCTCAATTGCCGCCCAGAAGAGGTCGATAACCTGAGGCACGACGACGAGCGTGGTCGTGCGGTGATCGCGGATCGCCTCGAAGATGACCCGCGGGTTATGGCTGCGCACGTACAGCACGTGGGCGCCGACGGTCATGGTGTAGAAGACGAGGGTGGCCTGCTCGAGCATGTGAGACAGCGGCAGGAGTGAGACGCAGCGGTGCTCTTGCTCGGGCAGTACGTTGTGGGCCGCTTCCAGCGTGCCGATCACGTTGGCGTGGCTGAGCATCACGCCCTTCGGGTCGCCGGTCGTGCCCGAGGTAAAGATGATCTCGGCCAGATCGTTTGGGCCTGGACGTCGCCAGCCATTGACCTGCGCCTCCCAGTCGCTGGGGAAGCCGGCGTCGGGCTCCGCCGCGAGGCGCTCCACGAATGACGTCGGGAAGTGTTCGAGGCGGGCATCGGCCGGATCGGGTGCGTCGCGGCCCTCGCCCAGCACGAGGTGGCGCGCATCGGCGCGAGCAACGATGCGTTCGATGGCACCGCTCGACATGCGCAGATCCAGCGGCACGAGGGCCACGCCTGCGCGCATCGCGCCAAAGAAGAGAGCGGGCACGGCCGGGCTCGATGTAGTCCAGACCAGCAGGCGGTCGCCCGACTCCAGCCCGAGCGCCCGGAGCCGCCAGGCGATAATCCGGCTGCGGCGGTTCAGCTCGCGGTAGGTCCAGTTCTCGGTCGAGCCGTCATCGCCGCGCATGCCGAAGGCGAAGCGGTCGCCGTAGCGGCTTTCGCCCTGGTCGATGATGTCCAGCAGGCTGTCGAGGTGGTTCATTGCCCAATCGTAGCGGGCATCCGCCGCGAGGCCCGCCGACCGACGCGGCTCATGTCGCAAATGCGACAGCGCGGCGCCGCTGCGGCGCGGGCACCCCAGAATTGCGTGAACGAATTGCTCGCCCGTGTACTCGTATTGGGCATGGAGCGAACAACTGAGCCCGCAGCGACGACGCAGTGGAGGGGATCGGTGACGAATGCGACCAGCGACGAGGCGTTTGCCGCGCTGACACGACGTCAGATCGACTCGGCCTACCGTCTCGCCTGGGCGATCCTCGGCGATTCGGGCGACGCGGACGATGCCACTCAGGAGGCATTCGCGTCGGCCTGGCGTAATCGCCGGAGTCTGAGGGAGACCGGCCGTTTCGATGCCTGGTTCGGGCGCATCCTCGTCAACGAATGCCGCCAACGCCTGCGGAGACGCGCCCGCGAGCGGATCAGGCCGTTAGCGGAACTCCCCGACCCGGCCGTTTCGGATGCGAGCGGCCACATCTCTGCGCGCGATGCCGTATCACGCGCCATCGCTCGCCTCGACGCCGACCACCGGATCGTGGTGATCCTGCGCTACTGGGCCGATCTCAGTGTGGATGAGATCGCCGCCCGTCTGGACGTGCCCTCCGGCACCGTCAAGTCTCGTCTCCACTACGCGCTTCGGTCGATGCGGCCGCGGCTGGAGGACGCCCGATGAACGATTTCGATTCCGACCGCGACCTGGAAGCCGACGTTCGCGCCGAGCTTCGCCGAACCATCGTTCCGCCGGCCACGCCCGAATACGTACGCGACAGAGTGGAGCGACTGGCAGAGCAAGCGATCAGTGGGGCAGGCCGGCGACCGGTCTTCCGATTGGTGATCGGTCGTGGCGCTCTAGTCCTGCGGCTGGCAGCAACCGCCTTGATTCTGGTCGTCGTGGCCGTCACGTTCGTCTCCATGGGCCTGAGCGGCCGCGGCGGCGTGGGCTCAGGCTCAGGCCCCACGAATCCGAGCTCCAACCCCACGGACGTCGCCGCCCGGAGCGGCGATCCTGCGGGCACACCCGGACCCACCTTCGCGCCGGACCCCAGAGACGTGCGTCTACAGGACGCAACCGCCGACGGGACCGCGATCGTCGTGGTCGGCGGCAACGCGATCCGTGTGTCGCCGGACGGCGGCGACACCTGGTCGGCGGCACGGCCGCTGCCCGCTGGTACGTTCTTGGGCGGCAAAGGCAGTTTCGTGGACGGGCAACACGGTTGGTCCGCGGCCGTCGTGAAGGGCTCTACTACGGATAGCCTCGTCATGTATCGGACGAGCGATGGCGGGCAGACCTGGCAATCGTCGCCGGTGGGCTCGTTGGCGGTCCACGGTTCGTGGACGGCGGATTGGGAGTTCCATTTCGCCGACGTCGATCACGGTCTCCTGCGCACGTTCAGTGTGAACGACCCCGCGGTCGACCCCACGCCCTACTCCAACTGCGCCCAGTTCACGACGAACGATGGCGGTGTGACCTGGTCCGCGCCGGCGTCCGTCTCGTGTGACGAAAACCAGGCGATCTGGGTGACCAACACGCTCGGCTATGCTCAAGGGAAGACCTCCGAAACGGCGAGGGACGTCCCCCTGACCCAGGATGGAGGACGTACCTGGAAGACCGGCAAGCTCCCCATCGATGCATCGGAAATGGGTTGGGGAATCGAGCTGCTGGTAGCCGAGCCCGGGCGTTTTCGAGCGGAAGTTGGGTTCGCACCCAAGACGGGCGCCGATCCGCGGCAGCGCCACGCCGTGTACGACAGCATCGACGGCGGTGCGACATGGTCTAAGGCCTACGATCACAACGTGGGCGAGGACATCCAGGTCCTGGCCGCGTCGGGGTTCGACCACTGGTTCGCCAAGGCCAACGCGCACTCGGGCGGCCTGGTCTCACTAATCGCGTCCGACGACGGCGGCCGCACCTGGTATCAGGTGGCGAGTTCATTCGTCCCCTCC
>JAYUDR010000265.1:0-8470 GCA_043739665.1 Chloroflexota bacterium | reverse complement strand
CGGATCTTCTCGGCATCTTCGTCGGAGATCTCGGTGCCGAACTCTTCCTCGAGGCTCATGATCAGCTCGACGAGGTCCAGCGAATCGGCGTTCAGATCGTCAACGAACGAAGCTTCCGGCTTCGCCTCTTCTTCGTCGACGCCGAGCTGCTCGACGACGATCTTCTTGAGGCGCTCGTACGTGGTGGCCACTGATGCCCTCCTCGGGGTTCCTGTCTCTTATGTGGACGGTTACTGCGGCCCCGGCTCCGGGGCGCTGAGCGCACCAGCGACGGACTCGCGAGCGATCCTCCCGAGTACACCGTTTACGAGGCGCCGGGCCGGTTCGCCACTGTAAGTGCGAGCCAGCTCGACCCATTCGGCAATCGCCACCCGGGACGGCGTGCCGGAGTGTAGCACCTCGCAGATGCCGCTACGCAGCAGAGTCCGGTCCATGCGCGCCAGCTGTACTACGGGGTATTGCGGCGCGAGTCGTTCAATGACTGCGTCGATGTTGACGCGCTCTTCAACAACGCGGGAGACAAGTCGTCGCGCGAACTCGGCCGTGGCCTCGTCAGCTGCGCCTTCGGCCACATGCCGTTCCAGAATCGAGCCTGCCGTGCGTTGTCCGAACTCCGCTTCGAAAAGCGCGGCCAGGACTAAGCGACGTCCCAAACGGTGGGAACTCACTATGTCCGAGGTGTGGACGTCGCGGGCGGTGCGAGCGTCGCGGGCGCTGTGGACGTCGCGGGCGCTGGAGAGAGGACCGTCGGCCAAACCTGAGTCCTCGCCGGCGCCTTTTGTGGCCTGGCTCACTTGCCCCAGCCCCCCACTCCGTCAACGACAACGGTGACCTCGCCCAGCTCGAGGCCGAGTAACCGTTCTACTGTGGCTCCCACGGCCTGGCGAACCTGCTCGGCGAGCGGCTGCAGCTTGTGCCCCGGCCTGGCAACGACCCAGACGCGAATCGAGGCCCGACCATCGCCGACACGGGCCCGCACCGGCGAGCCTGCCAGCCATGGCAGACGTCCACCGTGGCTGACCTTGAGAACGCCCGGCACTTCGAGCGCCGCCACTCGGACCATCTCCACGATTACGGAGTGGCTTACGGTTAGCGGGCCCGGTCTGTTCTCCGGCGCCTGGTGAGGGGCTGCGTCAGCTTGCATGAGAGCCACTCCCCTACTTTGCAGGACGGCGAGGCTGGCCGCGGAAAGATTCGGCGATCAGCTCTGGTATTCGGGCCCGAGCGGCCGTGGCGCCAGCCTCCACCGCGAACTCCATCATGCGCCGCTTGGCGCTGCCGTGGGTAATCAGGACCATTCCCTTCACGCCGAGGAGCGGCGAGGCGCCCATCGTCTCGTAGTCGAAGATCCGTCGGATGCGGTTGGCGCCGGGCCGCATGAATAGGTAGCCGATCGGCCCAAGCGGCAGGCGTTTGAACTCCTTGGTCCACAGGTCGGAGATGAAGCGGGCGAGCCCCTCGAAAAACTTCATCGTCACGTTTCCGACGACGGCGTCGCAGACAGCAACGTCCGCCATGTGCTTAACCAGGTCCCGGCCCTCAATGTTGCCCACGAAGTTGAGGCTGCCGTCTTCGTCGAGCAGCCGAGTGGCCTGTTGGATCGCCAGGTCGCCCTTGCCCTTCTCCTCGCCGATGGAGAGAAGGGCTACTCGCGGCTTCGGGACGCCCAGGACACGCTCGGCGTAAAGCGAGCCCATGTGAGCGAACTGGTACAGGTTGTGGCCACTCGAGTCCATGTTCGCGCCGATGTCCAGAAGCACGAACGGGCCCGTCTCGGTGATCATCTGGACGGCGAGGGCGGGACGATCCACGCCGGGCAGTCGACCCAGCTTCAGGACGGCAGCGGCCATACCCGCCCCGCTGTGCCCTGCGGTCACCAGAGCGTCGGCCCGGCCTTGCTTGAGCAGGTCCATGGCGACCATGATCGATGAATCCTTCTTGGCCTTTAGTGCCAAGGCAGGCGATTCATCCATTTCCACGACCTGGCTGGCCGGAACGATCTCCACGTTGTCCGGCATCGGACCGCCGGCTGCTGCTTTGATTCGCTCGGGAACGCCGACGAGCAAGACCTGATCTGCTGGATGAGCACGCGCCCACGCCAACGTTCCGGCCACTACCTCGAGGGGCGCGTGATCGCCGCCCATGGCATCGACCGCGACACGGACGGCACCAGCGCTGACCATGCGAACCGTCCCCATGTCCACCAAGCTATGCCGTCTGCTGCGGCTTTTCCTGCTTGATCTCGACCGTGGGCCGGCCGGCGTAGTAGCCGCACACCGGGCAAGCGTGATGTGACTGCTTGGGCTGGTGGCAATGTGGACACGACTCCAGGGCGGGCAGCGTCAGCGCGTGGTGAGCCCGACGGTCGCCCTGCCGAGCGTGCGAGACTTTCCTCTTGGGAACACCCATTGAAGTGACTACTCCTTTCGCTCCGGCGTGGCGCCAGTTTGGCGGGGCCAGATGGCTGGGCCGGTAAGGCGCCGGGGCGCGGTTATCCGATCCGTGACGGGGTACGACGAATCATACCCTGTGCATGGGGCCGAGGCGGGAGTTTAGCAATTCCGTGCTTCGCTGTCAGCGCCCAAAGCTAATTAGCGCCGCCCGCCAACTACTTTCCGTCGGGCAAGTCGATCAGCAGACGCAGACCCTCCAGGCGAGGGTCAATGTCCTCATCCGGGTGATCGTGCGGACCTCCGGCGAGTTCCAGCCCACAGACGATACACAAGCCCGGGCAATCCTCGCGGCAAATTGTCGCGATCGGCTCGGCCAGAGCGATGGCGTCGCGAACTACTCCCTTCAGATCCAGCTCGTGATGGTGTGTCAGTCGCAGGACATCCGCATCGACTTCCGTCTCGATCGGCACACCGGTCCCGACATCCAGGCTGGGCAGCGCCTCGTCGTCCAGCTTGATCTCCACCGGATATTCGATGTCGCGCAGGCAGCGGCTGCAGACCAACGCTATGGCCGTGTGCAGACGCCCACGAACCAGCAGCCCTCGGTTGGTCCGGCTCAGGCGCAACTCGCCCGTGATCCCTCGGGTCTGGACGGGCACTGACCCTGGGTCAAGGGCTCGGCAGGCGACGACAATATCCTGAACCGTGCCCGCGGGCTCGGCCAAGAGCCCGGCGACGTTGAAGATGAGTGCGTCAGCCTCGAACTGGCTCGTCGGGGTCTGATTCGTAGTACTCGTCGGTGTCTCCCTGGCCATCGCTCCCCATGGCCTCTGCGGCAGCCGCAGCCGCGGAGGCCGACGACGCAACAACGCGCCGGTCGTCGAGCAACTCCAGGCCACGCTTGATGGTCTTGAGGGTCTGCATCACCTCGGTTTCGAGGCCCACCAGGACCTCGGTCACGTAGTCGTCTGCGCCGCGCCTAATCTCGTCGGCTTCGACTTGAGCCTGACGCAAGATCTCATGGCTCAACTCTTCGGCCTGACGAGTCAGCTCCCGCTCCTCGATCAGATACGTCGCCTGTTCCTGGGCTCGACCCAGGATTTGCTCCGCTTCCTCGCGGGCCTGTTCGAGAAGGCGCTCGACCTCGTTGGTGACGCGTCGGGCCGACTTGATGTCCTCGGGGATCGTGACCCGAAGCTGATCGATCCACTCAAGCGCCGCAGCCTGATCGATTATCACGCTGCTACTGAGCGGAAGTTTCCTGCCGTGGGCAACGAGCGCCTCAAGACGCTCGATCAGAACGATGATGTCTATCGGTCGGGCCCTCCTTGGGCAGGTGTCAAGGACTGCCGGATGACTCGATTATAGACTTCGGGCCCGAGCATTCAGACGGCGTACGACAGCAGGGGGCACCATCTGGGTCACATCGCCACCAAAAGCCGAAATCTCCTTGACCAGACTGGAGCTGAGGTAGCTGTGTTCCAGGGCAGTCATGAAGAAGACCGTGTCTATCTCCGGCGCAAGCTTACGATTCGTGTGGGCCATCTGCAGCTCAGACTCGAAGTCGGAAATGGCCCGCAGGCCGCGGACAACGAAGGTGGCATCTCGGCCGCGACAGAAGTCGACGGTCAGGCCATCGAAGGCTTCGATGGCGATGCGAGCGGCCACGTCCGGCGGGCATGACTCGTCAACCGCTTCGCGGATCGCAGCCAGGCGCTCATCGGTCGCGAAGATCGGCTCCGACTTGTGGGGATTGACCAGGACGGCGAAGTAGACCTGATCGAACACGGCGGCCGCCCGCGACACGACATCGAGATGGCCGAACGTGATCGGGTCAAACGAGCCCGGGTAGACCGCTATCTTCACTTCGTTGCCTCCTCTCCCGTCGTGTTGGCGAAGTCGGCGGCCGTCTCGGATTGGTGATAGAACGTGAGCGCCGTTTCGCCGAACCGCTTGCTCCGAAACGATGCTAGCAGCCCAACCGACTCAGGTGGTGACGTGCGCCAGAAATGCTTGGCCACGACGACCGCATCGGTCGTCAGGACCTTGGGGCCGAGTCGGACGAGGGCGGCTTCCATTAGCCCGGTCTCGGCATACGGCGGGTCCACCAGAACGACATCGAACGGGCCATCAGCGGCAGCTTTGTCTATGAGGTAGCCCACGGCATCAGCCTTGTGGACGACGCCGCGCTCCGCGACGCGGGCCCGGGCGAGGTTGTCGCCGATGCAACGAACAGCGGTCTGGTCCCGCTCCACGAACACAGCTCGTGCGGCGCCGCGCGACAGGGCCTCTATGCCGCCACCGCCCGAACCGGCGAACAGGTCCAGGACTCTTGCCCCGGGCAAGTTCGGTCCCAGGATCGCGAAGAGCGTCTCCTTGACCCGATCGCCCATCGGACGGGTGCCCTCGCCGGGAGCGAGCAGCCGAGTGCCGCGGGCGCTGCCGGCAATTACGCGGCCGGCGTCACTCATTGACGCGGGCCTCCGGCGGGGTTTCGGCAGCGGCGGCCTCGGTGAGGACCTCGCCTGCGCCAACCCTGGTCAGCCAACCATTGCGAAGTTCGGCCGCAAAGGCCTCATAACCGGGCCGCAACGCGCCGTGCTCGTCGAGTAGTCGCTCGGCAATCGATCTAGCCTGGACGGCGCGATCGCGATCACCCTTATCGCGCAGTGAGGCGATGCGCAGTGTCGGCAGGCCGCTCTGATTCAAGCCGAGCAGCTCACCCTCGCGGCGCAGCTCAAGGTCAAGCTCGGCCAGTTCGAAGCCGTCCGTGTGGGTGGCGAGAGCTTCGAGCCGCGCCCTGGCCGTGGGGTCGTCCGAATCGGAAACCAGAATGCAGTACGACTGGGCCTCGCCCCGGCCCACGCGGCCGCGCAGCTGGTGCAGCTGGGCCAGACCGAAGCGATCGGCGTCCAGAATGAGCATGACCGTGGCCTCGGGCACGTCCACACCAACCTCCAGGACGGTCGTGCCCACGAGTACCTCCAACTCGCCGCTCCGGAAGCGGTCCATTCTGGCATCGCGCTCGAGTGCCTTCATCTGGCCATGAACGACACCTAAGTGGGCCGCAGGCTCGGCCGGCAGTCCGAGACCGGCCGCGGCCTGGGCTAGCTGCAAAGGCAAGGCGGCGAGCACCTCGTCTGCAGAACGAGCCGCCGATTCCTCGTCCTCCTCCACGAGCGGCACGAGGACGAAAGCGCGATGTCCGGATCTGACTTCGCGGACGATGAGCGGATAGGAGCCGCGGGTCGGATCGTCGGCAGTGCCGGCCAGATCTTCGGAACGACGGATGCCCGTCTTGACGGAGAGTCGCCCAGCCGGCATCGACCTTAGGTCGCTCACATCGAGGTCGGCCAGAAGAATCTGGCCGAGCGTCCGGGGTATCGGCGTGGCAGTCATCAGGAGGATGTGCGGCGAGCGGCCCTTTGTGGCCAACGCCTCCCTCTGAGCCACACCAAAACGGTGCTGCTCATCGACGACGGCCAAAGCAAGATCCGCGAACTGAACTGACTCCTGCACGATCGCGTGGGTGCCGACCACGATCAGGCCGGCAGACAGCCCGAGCAGACCGTCAGTGGCGGACGGCTTTGCCAGAAGTTCCAGCGCAGCGCGGCGCTCAGCCGCCGGCAGAGAGCCGGTCAGCAGTGTCACCCCATGGCCAAGCGGCTCCACAAGCCGCCGGAGCGCCGCGGCGTGCTGACGGGCCAACAGGTCCGTGGGCGCCAGCAGCGCCCCCTGCCGGCCCGCGTCGGCCACAAAGGCGAGTGCCAGAGCCGCCACGGCCGTCTTGCCGGAACCTACGTCACCCTGCAGAAGCCGCATCATCGGCCGCGACCGACCAAGGTCGGCGGCGATCTCCTGGACAGCCGAGACCTGGTCCGCAGTCAGGCGAGCCGGCTCGTCGATGCCGGTCCGGGCCCGAACCTGCGCCGTGAGGGCCGTCTCCACTGCGCCGATCGCGTGTCGGAGTTGGACCGCAGTCACTTCTACGGCCTCTCCGACGGCGACCCGGCGCTGGCGGTCACGTGCCACCATGCCGACTTCCAGGGCTAAGAGTTCGTCGAAGCCGAGCCGGCGCAAGGCTGCGTCGCGAGCTGGGAACGTCTCCGGGTAGTGAGCGTTCTCCAGGGCGGCCGCGATTGACATCGACGCCTCGACCGTCGTAGGCCCGCCGCTCGCGGCGAGTACCGATCCAGCCTCGTCGACGGCCGCCCGAGCCTCAGCCGGCAGGTATTCCGGGTACGTCGTCCCGACCTTGTCGAGCGCCTCGCGAATCGCCCGCCGAAGAGTGGTTGCCGTCAGTCCGGCCGTGAGCCGATACATCGGCACGATCCGACCGGCGTGAAGCAGCGCCGAGCCATCGTCGGGTTGGAACTCAGGATTGTCGAAGCTGGAGGTGAAGCCACGGCGACGAACCTTGCCGCTGATGACGACCCAATCGCCCTCGTGGAGGCGGCTCTTGATGTACCTCCGCCCGAACCATGTGGCCTCCACCTCGCCCGTGTCGTCGCCGAGGTGGGCCGTAGTCCGCTCTACCCGACGCCGGAACGTCGGCGCCACACGAATCCCGCCTACCTGCAGGCGGGCGCTGGCCGACTCGCCATCCGGAATCCGAGCCAGTTCGCGTGCGGTGCTGAGTTCGCGCAGGTCCTCGTAGCGGCGAGGCAGGTGGAACAGCAGGTCACGAACGGTCCTGATGCCAAGCTTCGGGCCGACGCGGCGAAGAACGGCCGCACCGGCGAACCCGCTTACCCCGATCGGGGTGTCTAGGCCGACGGCCCTGGCCACGGAGGCGGCCCGGCGGCCGTTGCCCGGGGACCCATCACGGCCAGAGCTGGCGGCTGCGACACCCCCAGCCGCCGAGTTGGATTGCCTCGAGCCGTCCAATTCCCTACTCGGCCGAGATGAGGTACCGGTAATGGGGCTGGCCGCCGTGAATTACATCTAGCTCCACGCCGTCACGCCACTCCCCCACTCGACCGGCCAGCGTTTGCGCATCGGCCAGATCCGCACCCTCGCCGTAGTAGATCGTGACCAACTCAAAGCCCGGCTCGAGGGCGTCAAGCGCGGCCAGAACGGCCTTTGTCCGGTCGCTGCCGACGGCGAGCAGGCCGTCATCAGGATCGAGGACGATCGTCTGGCCCTTCTTCACTTTGCGGCCGCCGATCGTCGCGTCCCGCACGGCTTCGGTGACCTGGAGGGTCTGGATCGCTCGCGCGGCCAGGGTCATGACCTCGGAATTGGTCGTGGCATCCGCCCCCGGATCCATCGCCAGCAGCGCCGCAAATCCCTCAGCGGCATTCCTGGTCGGCACGACACGGACGCGCCGCGATGTCATCTCCGTCGCCTGACGCGCGGCTAGGACCACGTTCGAGTTGTTGGGCAGGAGCAGTATTTCGTCCGCGGCGATCCCCTCAACCGCGTCGAGCAACTCGCCCGTCGATGGGTTGTTGCTTTGCCCACCGTCGACGATGGCGGCCACGCGGTAAGACTCAAAGATGCGGGCCAGGCCGACGCCGGCCGCCACCACGACAACCGCCAGAGGCAGCACTGCAACCGAAGCCAACTTGCTCGACCCGTTCGATCGACCGCCCGGGCTCGCGTCGACGGGAGGAACCGCAACGTCGGCCGCCGCGCCGTATGTCGCCAGGTCGACGTGCGGTCGGCCTTCGCGCCGCGCCCCCCTGCGGTGGACTTCAATCGGCGCCCTGACAACCTCGGCCGCTCGCTTCTCGCGAACCTCGTGCGACTGCGCGTCGAGGTTCTCGACCGTGATTCGCGTCAGCGCCCCCAGCCCAAGTCCGAGGGCGATGATGGCGTCCGGCCGATCGTTGTGGACGTGGACCTTGACCGCCCGCGAGTCACCGGCCACCAGAACCGACTCGCCCATCTTCTCGAGATCCCCGCGCAGACCGGCGAGGTCCAACGGCGCCCCCCGAGAGTGCAGCAGGAACATCGTCTCGTAGCCGAAGACTTCTTCGGCGGGCACTAGCGTTGACGAGACCCGCACCCCCGCACCCGCACCTGCCACGGAGTCCAAACCCGCACCTGCCACGGAGTCCATGCCCGAAACCTCG